>JAMCRB010000015.1 GCA_023380435.1 Candidatus Parvarchaeota archaeon
TTGCTAAAAGCGGCCCGATAGTGATTAGCATAGGCGCAATATTCTCGATGGTGTTTTTCTCCCTGATAGGAAGCGGAGTCCCGATAATATCAGAAGTCGGTTTTATAGTCGGGATGGGAATATTACTTGATTCCGTAATATCAATAACCATATTGGTACCTGCGGTGATGTTCCTTCTTGATAAATATAACTGGTGGCCTAGCAAAAGATATGAGCGTAATAAAAGACATCATAAGTAGGTTCAAAGGAGAGGAGACTATCGGATCGCTTAGCGACGGAAAGAACACAATATCAATCACTGAAAACCACGGGACGAAATCACTTAAATTCAACGGCTGGGTTTATTCGAGATTCAACGAAAAAGAGATTTACACCTACTCATACTGGGATTATTTCATCCCATTGCCTGCGCTTTACGATTCTCCAAAGATCCTGATGATAGGACTGGGGGGCGGCACAATAATAAGGCAGTTCCTTGCGTTTTTCAAGGGCAACTTCAGAATGGATGTCGTGGAGATAAACAAAGAGGTTATAGCACTGAGCAAAAAATTCTTCGGGGAATTGCCTGAAAACGTGAGGATAATAAATGATGACGGAGCAGAATTCATAAAGAAAGCGAAGGGCGAATATCAGATAGTCATACTAGACGCCTATGACGACATAAACATACCACAAGTGTTCCTGCAGCAGGAATTTATAGATGACGCCTGCAATGCACTGAGCAGCGACGGCGTTCTCGGGATAAACTATGCTCTTTTGATAAAAGCTATGCTGCATCTGGATGGTTTTACAAAGAGACTTAAGAGCAGGTTCGATGTCTACACACTGAACTACGGCCTTAACAGCGGGAATATGATGATCCTCTGCTCGAAAAAGATGAAAAAGGAAGAGATACAGAAAAAAGCTGCCGAAGAACTCAATAAGCTTAAAGGGGCTAAACATATATTAGACTGCTACTTAAACATGTCTAGTAAATAACATGAAAAACGACGATTTAAAACGGCCAAAGTTCACAAAGGTATCAGATTATGTTTTTGAAATACCAAAATCCTACGTGAAGGGAATGCTCGTGCCTGCGAGAGTCTACGCCGACAAAAGATTACTTGACCAGATGGACACGCGGGTTTTCGAGCAGATAGCCAACGTATCCTCCCTGCCGGGCATACAGGAGCATTCATTGGTCATGCCTGACGGACACAGTGGATATGGATTCCCAATAGGCGGCGTAGCAGCGTTCGATCCAGAAGATGGGGGTGTAATCTCGCCAGGCGGGATAGGGTTCGACATAAACTGCGGTATGAGGCTCATCTTAACGAATTTGAAAGTGAATGACATAAAAAATAAAATCAAAGAACTGGTGGACGGGCTTTTCAGCGCTATACCTACGGGAGTCGGGAACTCAAGCAGACTGAACATAAACAGGGAAGAATTCAGGAAGCTTGCAGAAAACGGCTCGAGATGGGCCGTAGAAAAAGGATGGGGTTATGAAGAAGATCTGAAGGGGACGGAGCTAAACGGGTTCGCAGACTGGGCTGATGCCTCAAAAATATCCGAAAAGGCGATATCAAGGGGATTAAAACAAATCGGCACGCTCGGGTCCGGAAACCACTACCTTGAGATACAGCAAGTCAAAAAAGAAAACATAGAAGACGAGAAGATCGCAGAAAAGTGGGGGATATTCCCGGACCAGATAGTGATAATGCTGCACACCGGCTCGAGAGGCGCCGGACACCAGATTGCAACGGACTACGTCCAGAGGTTTTCAGCGCTGTCAGAATCCAAAAACGGGATAAAGGTAAACGATAAAGAGCTTGTATGTGCGCCTTTCCTATCGGATGAAGGACAGGATTACTACAAGGCAATGGGATGCGGGGTCAATATAGCGCTTGCAAACAGACAGGCAATAACCCATGCCGTGAGACAGGTCTTTTCAAAAGTTTTAAAGAGGTCGCCGGATAAACTTGGCATGGAGCTTTTATTTGACGTTGCGCACAATAGGGCATCGCTTGAAAGACATTCGATTGGAAAAAGTGAGAAAGAACTTTTAATCCACAGGAAAGGCAGCACCGGGTCTTATGCTCCGGGAAGAAAAGAAATACCCAGGAAATTTAGAAAAGACGGCTCACCTGTAATAATCGGCGGCAGCATGGAAACCGGTTCCTACCTGCTTGTAGGGAGTGCCGGATCCGAAGATACATTCTCAAGCACATGCCATGGCAGTGGAAGGACAAAGAGCAGATCGCAGGCTAGAAAATCGACAGACGGGGAAAAATTATTCAATGACATGCTAAAAAAAGGAGTATATGTTAAGAGCGCTTCGTGGGCAGGGCTGGCCGAAGAGAGCGGCGACAGTTACAAAGATATCGATTCTGTGGTCGATGTAATCCATTCGGCAGGGATATCAAGAAAGGTCTGCAAGCTGCTCCCGCTTGGAAACATAAAAGGATGATATGTCTTACAGATTCCTGAAGGATTTAAGCAAGTCTGACGTTGCCGTGGAGATAAGAGCGAAAAGCGCAAAAGAGATATTCGGGGAGAGCGCAAAGGCCTTTAATGGGATTATAGTAAAAAACCCGCAGTTGATAGGAAATTCGATAAAAAAGAAATTCTTTGTACGGGGCAGTACTATGGAAGACAGGATGTTCGATTTTTTTGACAAACTTATATATTACAAAGACGTACACTCTATACTATTCAGCAGAATATCTATTGAACCAGGTACGGATAAACTTCGCAGGATAGAAGTGAAGACCGCGGGGTCGATTATAGATGCCGGCAAACTCAGGCCGATAGTCGATATAAAGGCGGTTACTATGCATAAATTGTCAGTGGTAGAAAAAAAGGGCGCTTTCACAGCAACGGTGGTGTTCGACGTATGATGGAAGAGGTTGTAACGGTCCACTACGATGAGATTGCACTCAAGGGAAAGAACCGCCCGTTCTTTCAGAACAAGCTGCTTGAGAATATACACGAGAAGACTGGAGCTGTGCCGGAGCTTAAAGACAGCAGGATAGTAATCCGCAGCACCGATGAAAGCGTATTTGACAAACTCAGGCTTACTCCCGGCGTTTCGTGGTTCGGTAAGGGTCTGATAATCGACAGGGACGAAAACGTATTGAAAGATACGCTAAAAGACCTGGTATCCGTGGCCCAGGATAACCGCCTTAACCTTGACGTAAAAAGAGTGGATAAGAGTTTCGATAAAACATCGTTAAAGATAAAGGAGACGCTCTGCAGGGCCCTAAAAATAAAGCTTGACAAGAAGGCCCAAAAAGTCAGGATAGATATAATGCGCGACTCCTTTATAATAAATTATGCGATAGAGCGGGCAATCGGCGGACTCCCAGTAGGCAGCGCGGGCAAAATAATTTCGCTTTTCTCTGGTGGCATCGATTCTTCTGTTGCTCCAATAGAGCTTATGAAAAGAGGGGCATCGGTAGACCTGCTTCATGTATATGCTACAGCGAACTCTTCGGCTGCAATCAAAGGCAAAATAAACAAACTTGCGTCGCTTATATCCAGAGTCGGCGGAGTAAACTTATATCTTGTTCCTTTCCATACTTTCAGCATAAAGGCCATGGATATCGACCAGAGATATGAGCTGGTGATGTTCAAGAGATTCCTTCTAAAACTTGCGCAGTCGATATCACTACGCTATGGCTACAAGGGGATATGCTCGGGTGACTCCCTGTCGCAGGTGGCTTCCCAGACGCTTGACAATATAAATTCCATAAGCACTGGAATAGATACCCCGGTATTCAGGCCGCTAATAGGCTACAACAAAGACGAGATAATACAGAAAGCCAAAAGATACGGGACTTACGATGCGTCCATAGAGGATTACAAAGACTGCTGTTCCCTGGTGTCTAAAAACCCCGCTACCTCCGCAAGAAAGGAGAAAGTCTTAGAAATCGAGAAGGAGATGGGATTAGACGATATAGTGGAGAAAAGCCTGAACGAGCTGGAAGTTAAAAGCTATTTAAACTGGCCCCAGAGCGACCTATAATAAAAGTATATGAACAGCTGGGCATACCCGGCATACCTTCCAAAGTAATCAACCATCGTATTTCTCTTGTCTTTGTATTTTTTTAGGCCTGATATCAGATTCCCGTATTTTTCCTGCACTGCTCTGAGTATCCAAACATCCATCGGAAACGCGGAAAGATCGTGCAATCCATAAAGAAGTATGCAGTCCATCACTTTATCGCCGATTCCCAGTATATTAGACAGATGCACCTTTATCTCACCCAGCTCGAGGGACTCCGAAAGCTCGTGAGAGTAGAAATAATCCGCAGCTGACAGTATAAACCTTTCCCTGAACCCGCTCTTTACAGCTTTGAGCTTCACTTTCCCGCCGTCGTGTATAGACTCATAACTTGGAAAACTTTTTATCTTGATTCCATTTATCTCTTCTGTCTTACCGTAAAGTGAGGACATTAATTTTATCCTTCTTGTTATCAAAGGAACGTTTGACTGTATAGATAGGATGAAACCGAGTGCGGAAGGCCATAAACCGTCTTTTACGACCCTTATCCCTTTTGAGAAATTTACGGCTTTGTCTATGAAATCGTCTCTGTCTATCTCTGCTCTTATGCCCTCTATGTCATCGTTCAGGCCGAGCATCTCCTGCACTTTTTCTTTTGAGGCCCCGGAGAATTCAAGCGTTTCGCTGTCTTTCTGAGTTAAAACGAGCGGAACATCAAAAAAAGAGACCCAGGATTTGCCGACTCTGCTCCAGCCAAATGTTTGACCTGCATCCAAAGTCTTATCGAGCGAAAAATCGCGCACTTTTACTCTCATACCGGGTTTTTAATGATATTAATATGATAAAATTTCTTTATATTAATGGCTTTTAATGGTAAAGTAGATGATAAACCATCCATTCTCGAAAAGCTTTTAAACGGTTCTCTTGATTTTAAG
>JAMCRB010000016.1:0-6480 GCA_023380435.1 Candidatus Parvarchaeota archaeon
AGCGACTGTGTCTGCTTTTGTGACTCCACCGAATATATTTATAAAAAGTACCTTTGGCTTCTCTTCGTTTACTAATTCGATAGCTTCTGCTACTTTAGAGGGGTCGTCTGTTCCACCAAGGTCTAAGAAATTTCCTGCATGTCCTCCATTAATATTTATTTGGTCTATTGTCGCCATCGTTAGTCCGGCGCCATTCGCAATTAAGCCAATGTTCCCTTCGAGTCTTACAAATGAAATTCCTTTTTTGATGGCTTCTATTTCGATACTATCTGAAGATTCCTCAGATTTTTCATAATTATGTCTGAAGAGTGCATCGTCTTCTATGACAATTTTAGAATCTAATGCGGTTAAGACGCCATCTTCAGATACTAGCGGGTTTATCTCGACAAGCTCTGCGTCCTCCTTACTGTAAAGTTCCCACATCGACTTCAAAAGCGTCCCTAGTTCATTCTCCATTTTATTTAGCGTTATAAATTCTGCAGCTGCCCTCACAACATAATCAGGTACCCCAATAAATTTATTTATCGGAAAAACACTTATATTCTCTTTTGGTACTTTCTCTATATCAACCCCCCCATTTTTTGAAACTATAATAACCGGCGCCCGTCTGCTCCTATCAAGAGCGATACTGATGTAAAACTCCACAGAATGGGGTATCTTTTGTTCAATCAGAAAAGCCGATGGTTTAAACCCATTGAAATCAATATTTTTAAGTTTTTGCAGCGCAGCTTTTGCCTCTCTCTTATTGTGAACTTCTATAACCCCACCAGACTGATTTCTATGTCCAGTGGGCACCTGAGCTTTAAGCATAAAATCGCCATGTAGTGGTTTTAAATGAGAGACATCCTTTGCAATAAACCCATGCGGGATATTTATGCCATATTTTTTGAACAATTCTTTGCCTTGATATTCCAATAAATTGACCATAGTATTGTTACTCCATAGTTTTATAAAAGCATTACCCACCAAGAGATTATCTTATAATTGATTATTTTTTCTTTAAAGCAACTGCTAAGAAGCCCGTACCGTACTTGTTTTTTAAGTGCAAGTCAAAAAAAGCACCCATCCCGACCAAAACCACTGCCGTTAAGAAATCAACCGCATAGATATATGGTATTGTCCCAGTAAATACCGGCATAATCGGTTTTGACACCTGAATTTGCATATTTGACAAGTATGCTATACCGATGACTAAGTTCATAATTGCAAGCACTAAAAACAAAACTATTAGCCAAGACATTAGTTTCGCTTTTCTGTCTATTTTTGGCTTACTCCCCCTTTTTGAGCCTTTCTTCATTCTATTATAAATTAGTCAATGAATTAAAGCTTTTTTTATTCACTGTAATGTCATCTGCCTAGAGCATGCAGGTCAGAACGGCTTAAAGTGCGTTATATATTAAATTTGTAGTAATTACTAACTATTAAACCTATTTAAAGAATTCGAAATTAAAGATATAAATGCTAGGGAAAATTGTAGAGGACATACACATTGAGAAGGGCGAGACTGTATCAGACCTAGTAACTCAATTTGGGAATGCTGGTGGCTTTACCGCAAAGAAATTTTCACAAGCTGCCACTATATTTAAAAACATGCAGAACGACAGAGAATGTCTAAGATTTTTCTCATTCACAGCAGACATCATTTCCACAGGCGTGCGTGGAGTAATAAAGGATATGGTTAAAAACAAGATGTTTGATGTTTTAATAACGACATGCGGCACTCTTGATCATGATTTAGCGAGAGTATGGAAGGATTACTACTCAGGAACTGAAATATCCGACGATGCAAAGCTAAAGGAAGAAGGGATAAATCGCCTTTATAATATCTTTATCCCAAATGATAGTTACGGCTACATCCTCGAGGAAAAGCTCATCCCTATATTTAAGAGGGCCGCTGAGAGCAAAAAAGAGTATTCAACAAGCGAAATCATAGCATTTGTCGGCGAAAGCATCGCTAATGAGAAAAAAGCAGAGGATTCGATAGTCTACTGGGCTTGGAAGAATGGTATACCGATAATTGTCCCTGGGATAACAGATGGAAGCTTTGGTTCTCAATTGTGGATGTACTCTCAAAAAGACAAGGATTTTAGGATAAACGTTATCTCGGATGAGGACTTACTCGCAGAGAAAGTGTTTAAAGCCAAGAAAAGCGGGGCTTTGATGCTTGGAGGAGGAATATCAAAACACCACACAATTTGGTGGAACCAGTTTAAGAGCGGCTTAGATTATGCTATTTATATGACTACTGCTGTAGACTGGGATGGTAGTCTTTCCGGTGCGAAGCTGGAAGAAGCAGTCTCATGGGGCAAAGTAAAGCCAAAAGCCGAGCAAGTTACGGTCGAGGGGGACGTTACAGTCCTGCTGCCGATGCTTTTAGCATCGTACATAGGATAAAATTAGGAGGTAAAGTATATGAAAATAAATGAAATAAAAGATGGGATGAACGATGTAAGTGTTTCGGGAGAGATTACCGAAATATCCGAATCGAGGGAGGTTATAACGAAATTTGGCACTAGCACGGTGGCTACTGCAAAGTTAAAGGATGATACTGGTGAGATACTGCTTTCCTTATGGGGTAGACAAATAGATATGGTCCATGTTGGGGATAAGATTGAGATAACGGGAGGTTATACAAAATCCTTCAAAGACCAAGTTCAAATAAATATAGGCAAGAATGGTTCTCTGAAAAAAGTAGAGGCTTAAATTTTGTCCATATTGTAGGTAAGCGGCTTTATATCGCGTGCGGTCAGAGAGAAAACATCATTGAATTTTCTCGCGGTTGCCGCTATCTCCACCTGATATAATCCAAATGACAAATCATTTAGCTTTTCCTCAATAGTATTGCTTTTTGACAAACTCAAAAGCTTTTCTGCGGTCTTGTCGAAAAAAGAAATTTTCATGCTAGAGACCCCGTCATCTATTATCCCTGTTATAAGAAGCGTCTTTGAAAGGAATTTGTCACCGTGTACATCACACGTAACATTGACTTTTTTGTTGCATTCAGTGCATCTGACTAGATAAATGTCATTGGTAAAAAGCCTTGCTATAAACCCCTTTAAATGGTATATTTTGTTTTCTTCAGTAATATCTTTTATCTTATCATACTTTATATTTTCCTGCCGATTTGAGGATTTGTTTGTTACAGAAATGGCAGTTCCGCTCCCGACATGCAACTCCAGCGAGCCGGTGAGTTTGTTCTTTTTTGAGTATGCATTTGCTATCGACACTTCATCACCTTCAGATACACCAGAATTTATATAGTCTATAACCTTTTCATCCCACACCACTAAATTAATATTCCCAGTTTCATCCTCTAAATTCAAATTCATAACTCTACCTTCGCGGCCCTTTATTTTAATGGCTCTCGGCTCAAATTTTCTTTTTACTCTGCCCGACACATTTATGTGACTTGATTCCTCGGTTATCTCATTTATCTTGAAATTCCTTTTTATCGGCGTTATACCATTCTGAGTCGCTATCATTCTTATTGCGGCTTCTCTATTTAGAGATGGAAATTGGTTTTGCTTCTCTTTTATCATTGTGTCTATCTTATCATCGCTTAGCCCTTTTTTCTCTTTTAATTCTCCAATCAGCCAGTCTTCTACGCTCATTTAATAACCTCCTCCATTATTTTTTTTAAATATTTAGCAGTACTCTCTGTCTTTGATTCATAGTTACCGCGGATTAATGGTTCCGTGTTCGATTTTCTGAATAGTATGAATCCGTCTTTAATTTGTGTTTTTACACCATCAATGTAAATCCCTTTCCCATATTGAATCATTTTCCTCTTTATATTTTTTATTTTCATATCTGCTTGTCTGTTGGTTTTAATTTTAACAGCAGTTTCACCATGATACGATTTTGGAAATTCTGAAGCGAGCTGGCTGAATTTTTTATTTGATTTTTTGATTATTCCTGCCATTAAGACTGCGGCAAGGAGTCCGTCAGAAAAAGGATAATATTTATTAAAGTAAAAGTGGGATGATGTCTCGACCCCGAAATCATACTTCTTATTTCTGAGTGCGCTTTCCACATGTGGTCGTCCGACTTTTATGTATTTAACTTTAGCGTAATTCTCTAATAACATTGAGCATCCGACAGTTGCAGCCACACTACGAAAATGAAGGTTCTTTATAAAGATCATTGCGGAGGTCATAGGGTCAACTACCTCCCCTTTCTCATCAACAAAAAGAACGCGGTCCCCATCCGCATCAAGTTGTATCCCCACGTCAAGATTTTTTGATTTAACAAATCTTTGCAAGTTTTTGGCGTTTTTAGCGCTAGGTTCAGGCGTTTTTCCATAGAAATCACTTGACATTTCTTGATGGAGGTTGTAAGTTTTTGCGCCGAGAGACTCAAAAAGCCTTTTGGCTATATAAGTTGTCGACCCTCCCATGCTGTCTATACCTATCTTTAGATTTAGTTTACCTACCCCCTTGGAGATGTAGTCAATATACCTACCAGAGTAGTCATAATCTACTACGTGCCCCCGCGTCTTTGCAGGTTTTTCAGACATTTTACTTTTTATCTTATCAGGAGTGACAGACATACCAGTTCCGTCCTTGAACATCAGTATTCCAGTATACTCTGCAGGGTTGTGAGAAGCAGTTACGCAAACTCCATATGACTTTTCTATAAACGATGCGAAAGCCGAAACCGTTATCGGGTAAAGACCGCTGTTGTATACTACAACTCCTCCATCCAATAACCCGTTAATGAAACTGTCCTTTATTTTTAAGCTACCTACTCTATTATCATAGCTTAGGAAAATCTTTTCTCTTTTTGCGACAACCGCAACTGCAAGACCTATCTTTTTAGCCTTTTTTTCGTCTATTTCTTTAGGGTAGATACCTCTTATATCGTATTCTCTGAATATGTCCATACATTATTGATAATTATTTAGTCCTATTTAACTCTTGCCCGTAGCCAATAAATAATCGGCAAAAATTTAACTGCACCTCGTCGTTAAGTATAAATTCACATAAAGCTTTAAATTATTTAGTATTATGGACACAAGAAATGTGAAAGTACCGACTTATACCAAACCTACAGCAACCAGCCAAAATTCTGCACCCACTGGCAAAGAATTTGTATTTAGGACACCAGATGGTAAAGAAGTAGGCAGAGCGAAAGATATTGCGGAATTCAAGGCAAAGGTAAATAGCGTTCCTTTAGCTTCATTAGAGTTCCACTCGTCCGGTAGACATTTTTCCCCGTGGTTTAGGATGATCGGCAGAAACGACTTAGCATCCGAGTTTGATAAACTCAATGCAAAAGGCGAAGCACTCAGAAGCTGGGTTCTGAAGATACTTAGCTGATTTTTCAATCTAGCATCGTTTTCAATGCTTCGGTTAGACGGTTCTTAGACTCTCTATCTAATATATTTTCTATATTATCGTTAGCATTAAAAATAAATGGTAATTGTGCTAAAATCGGTGCAAGTTGCACTTCATTATTTTTTGAGACCTGAATTTTCTCGCCGCATTTAGGGCATTTTATGTAACTCATATTCTCGATTACGCCGAATACGGGGATTTTTAAAGCCTCTGCCATAAGTTTTGTCTTTTTTCCCATTAAATTTGACAAATTTTGAGGCGTCGTGACTATTATTATTTTATCTACCGGTATAGACTGCAACACCGTTATCGGACCGTCACTTGTTCCTGGTGGGAGGTCAAGGAACAGAACATCAAGTTTTCCCCACTGTGTATCGGAGTACATCTGCTTTATTGCGCTGGATACTAGCGGGCCGCGCCATATCAGCGCCTCTGCGTCTGTAAGCATATCCACCGACATTACCTCTATTTTTTTGGATAATCCCGGTTTTATCTTGCTTTCACTTAATGCTTCTGCTTTCGTTTCGATGGGCAGTATGGTCGTAATAGATGGCCCGGAAATATCACAGTCAAGTATACCCGTCTTGTAACCTCCATCCGAAGCGACCTTGGCTAGCAGTGAGACTACGCTACTTTTTCCAACACCTCCTTTCGCAGAGTAAACGGCAATCACATTTCTTATATCACGTTTTTCATATCTCTCTATGGAGTAAGGCGTTTTCTGCTGCGTTTGCGCCAGCATTTTTTTAATAGACTCCAGTTCTTCTCTGGTCATGTAGCCGAACTCGATTTTGATATCATCATAACCCAGCCCTGACAAAGCGGACTTAATGTCCTTGTCTATGGTGGCGGATAGCGGGCAACCAGGGACAGTGAGCTTTATTTTTATTGTTAGTGTGTTGCCTTCTCTGTTTAGGCTTTCTACCATCCCCAACTTAGTTATGCTCAGGCCTATCTCAGGATCCTTCACATTTGATAGGAGCAGGGTTATCTTTTCAAGCTCGTCTTTTTTAATATTCATTTTTTCTTTTCTTCTTCAGAATCGGCTATCCCATTTGCAGTGATTTCGAAAACCGCTTCGCCTTCTGGCAGGCTCGGCGAGTCAACAAGCTTCGCTACGCGGCTCCCTTTCTTGCCTTTTCTT
>JAMCRB010000016.1:6799-13846 GCA_023380435.1 Candidatus Parvarchaeota archaeon
CCCGCCCTATCTTTATGTTTTGAAGTACCTCTTTCGGATCCAAACTTTTAGCTATTGCAAGCTGTTCTATCCTTGCAGGTCTGAATGTACCTTCTGTGTCTATCCATATTGCATGCCCGTCCAGCCCCCCCTTCTCCTTCGGCAATTGAACATTAACCGCGAGTTGGAAGGCTATCTGGCTTTTACCCGAGCCGTACTCACCATAACATTCAGTTATCGCTTGAGTCTCAACCCCGCCGCCTAGTAATATATCAAAGGCTTGGCTGTTAGTGGAGATTCTCTGAACTGCCTTCCTTTTGTCCTCAAACTCAAGTCCAGACATAAAGTTCATTTTTGATGCTTCTCTGGCTTCAGCGACTATTTTCCTCGCAGTCGGCTCGCCAACTTCGCATATCTCTGCGAGTTCAAGTGGATTGGCTGTTGCAAGCGATATTATATCGACGTACCCCGCATTTCTTATCTTTGATGCTATTGCTGCTCCAACGCCAGGCAGGTCTTTTACGTCTTTGTATTCAAAATCAGCATTTATTTTTTCCTCTTTTGAGTTGTCTTCCATCCCTTCTTCATTTTCTTCGTTTTCTTCTTTCTTTGCCATTTTACCTCCTATTTGACCTTGTCCAAGATTATTGTTGTCTCGGTTCTTCCCACTCCCTTTGCAGATCTCAAATTAGAAACCACAAAACTCGACAAATCTTCCATATTGTTGTACTTTAATCTTACCAATAGGTCCCATTCTCCACTTATCATCAGCACTTCAGTAACGCCCTCTATCTTGCTTATATCCCTAGAGACCTCCAAAGGCGACGAACCTTCTAAAATTTGTACAAATATAAGAGCTTCCATATAATTATATCTATTCTAGCTTCTACATCTATATAAAAGTTTTATGCTAAAATGGCTTTAGTGATAAACCCAGTTCTGTCAGAACTAACACAACTTTACACCAGGTTGTACTCTACTTTTGCGTCTTTTCCATCCCCCGAAAGCTTAACCCGCGCCCTATATTCTTTGTTATTAACCAAAACTCTTAACCCCCCTCGTTCATCCACTAAAAGTAGCGGTGTGTCTCTTAAGTCATTATCCTTATATGCTATCTTGACGTTTTTAACAAATTCCCTGCTTCTGGCAGACGTTGCGGTCTTCTCGTTTAAAATAACCACATCATAATATTCATATTCTTTGGCTTCGTTTGTCTCTCCCTTCAGCTCCTCTGCGGTCTTCATTATAGCAGTATTATAGTCGGCATATCCTCCCCAAGCGTGTTCGCCAGCTCTCCTGCCGCGAGGCTCTACCTCGAATGTTGTATCGGGTAGCTTGGCATTAAAGGATAACATGAAATAAAGCCACAGTTTGTCGTGTTTCCTTTTTGGTACGGCGTACACGTCATCTACCTGTTTAATCTTGCTTCTTTGTCTATGCGCCTCTTCGTGCATTATTACCTGATTTATCAGGAAATCATCGTTTACAACGTCATCAAATGTTAGTTTTCTTAAATTCTCAATTGTCACTCCATATGACTTTTCCTTACCACCGTTTTCGTATATAGTCAGTTTGCCGCCGAACGAGTCAAATACATCCTTATTGATTAGTATCTTGTCGGATTTTGAGTCATATTCCGCCAGACCAGAGAAATCACGCCTATCGAATTTTTTAATGATATAATTATTCGGTTGGAAGGCGTCACTATCGGTATAATCGCTTATTTTTCTTGCGGTGGAAAGCAGTTCGTCAAGCTTTTCTCTATACACGCTTTCCATACCTTATTATTATATGAATTGAGCTAATATTAAAATATTAAATCTCAAGTTTATTCCTACCCAATTATTATAAATATCACTTCCGTTCTTTATCTATCATGAAAATCCTCAAGACAGATTATGGGTTACGGTACATACTTTGCCCTCTCAAAGTCGATTATACCTCTATTTCAGCAGTCGTATTATATGGCATGCTAGACGAATCTAAACCAGAGGTCGCGCACACTCTCGAGCACATGCTATTCGGAGGCACGAATAAGTTAAATCATAAGTCAATAAAAGACAAATTCGACAGGCTTTCTCCATTCAGCTATAACGCCAGCACCGAAACGGACATGCTAACAGTCTACACGCTTCCGGTAAAGAGCAAGGCGCTCGAGACTGTGGATTTATTGGCGGATATCCTTAAAAACACTTCAGTACCCCCAGAAATCCTGGAGAATGAAAAAAGGGCAGTTGACTTAGAAGTCGAAGACATTAGGGGAGATGCCAGTTCGTTGATCTTACCAGACGTATACAGAGAGATGTTCTCTGACGACCTTGCAGAGCACTTTAAAATTGCCACACAGAAACAGATATACTCAATAACCCGGGACGAAATATTAAAAGATTACAAGCGCTTTTTTGTCCCTGAAAATATTGTATTTACAGCTTACGGCGGGTTCAAGGAACAGGAAATGGAAAATGCGATAAATAAAGGATTTGCAGACTTGAAAAAAGGAAATAGGAACAACGGGGCTTTGGAAATAAAACCACGGGGCCGTAGCCGCGAACTTGAAATGGACTTACCAGGGACTTTGAACCACAGATTTTATATGTTCATGCCCGGGCCGGTTTATAGTGTCAAAAATATAATGGAGAGAGAGGCGCTTGTGGTGGCTTCCGGTATCTTGCAGAAGAGGTTTTATGACAGTCTCAGGGGAGAGGGTGGGTTGGTATACACCGTAGAAGCAGGGGTTTCATCGTATCTTCGCTTTGGGGAGGTATCAGTCTACACAGAATCCTCCAAAGCTCACTTAGGTGAAGTAAAGAGGCGCATTAACAGCGAAATACAGAAAATACACGATGGGGAGATAACCAAGGATGAAATAGCTGAAGAGGTCACAAGAATAACAGACAGCATGCTTATAAAGAGGTATACTGCACCAACAGATTCCGGGATAGCGCTAGGGTCGCTGTACCTGGCTTCGGGAGATGCAGAAAGTGTTAGGAGATACGGAATTCCGGAGAAGATACATATGGACGACGTAAGAGCCGCCAGTTCAAAATACTTCGATTTGGGTAAGGCAGTCACGATGGATGTTTTTGATAAAAATCAGTAAAAAATTTTAATGCGCTGAAAACATATAAACGCTATAAACACTCTATTATTGAGTCTGACAAGAGCTTTAGAACAGCCTCTGTAGCTTAGTAGCATAGCGCCTGACTTGTAATCAGGAGGTCGAGGGTGCGAATCCCTCCAGAGGCTTATAAAAATAGTATAAATACATCCTACACTCATAAAATTATATGGTTAACGACAGAGCAAAGTCTCAACTCGAATATGGGGCGTCTAGGGACTTAGAATTAAGCCAATTATATCACTTATCAGGTCTCTTGAAAGACATTTCAAAAGAGGTAATAGGGGATTTTGGCGCCTCGTCTTTCTATTTGATGGATATGAAAGAGCTTAGTAAGAACAAAAATGCGCTCGACTCGCTTCTCTCATTATCTCCAAAAAGTCTAACAGAACTGAGGGGCATATTTAAGTACAACTTTTTCATATTTGATTTTAAGAATAAGTTTATGCTGACAACAGGCAATAATTATGGAAAGAGTTCAAATTATAACGTACTTATCAGATTTAGAGGTATAGACATAGAAGATGAAAAGTTCTACAAATTTGCAAAGTCAAAACTAAGAAAAGAAGACAAGGTGCTTCTAGAAGGACACACTCTTGGGTATATGGACCACTGTTTCAGCAAGATGTATTTTCTTTCCTCTCTCATAAAATCTAAGGTGGAATTGATACAGACTGAAGAAGACGGCCCCGTAGAATATCTTATAACAAGAGAAGAACTTTCCAAGTCAAAGATTGGAGGCCATAACGTAGATTTATTCAAAGTTTTAAACAGCTGTGACAACGAATCTTTGTCTTTTTTAATAGATTTGTTCCCTGAAGGCCCTTTACGGATAGCTGACTTAAAAGACGAGAAGATACATACTTTCAGCCATGTCGATGGTCTATATCTGCACGAAACCACGGACAGGAAGAACATGCCATATGTATACTCGGCCGCAGAAAAGCTTTTTAATAAGAAGGATGATTTCAGTGCACTTTACGCGTGATTCTTAAGGCGTCAATCTATCTGGGGTCCTTGGGAGAAGCGTGGCCTCAGCGACATTTTCTAACCCTAACAACTGCTTTACTATCCTCTCCAGTCCGGTTCCAGAGCCGCCATGCGGCGGCACTCCATATCTGAAAAAATCAAGGTAAAACCCGAATTTTTCGGCATCCAGCCCCTTTTCGCCTAGCTGTTTGACCAAAATATCGTATCTGTGCTCTCTTTGTGCAAGAGTGGTTATCTCCAGCCCCTTGAAAATCAAGTCTGCACGGCATGTAACCGAAGGATTGCCGTCCTTTCTCATGTGATAAAACTGCGCAGCTGACCACGGAAACTCGGTCAGGAAGAAAAAATCGCTTCCAAATTTTTCCTTTATGTAAGCTCCTAAAATTCTCTCTCCTTCAGGGTCTATGTCTCCATCCTCCTTTAGCTTTCTACCGTAGCCTTGTAATATTTTGGCCGCTTCTGCCATCGCGATTCTCGGAAAAGGCGTTTTTGGTGGTTCTAATTTTATCCCATAAAGCTCCAGCTCCTTTGCATTGTTTCTAGACACATCTTCATACAAGCGGACCATCAACTGCTCCATAACGCCCATAATGTCCTCATACGACTTTATGAAGCTCATCTCTATGTCTATACTAGTATACTCTGTTAGGTGTCTTGTTGTGTGGTGTGGCTCTGCTCTAAAAACAGGCCCTATCTCAAAAACCTTCTCAAACCCGGCAGCCATCATCATCTGTTTGTAAAACTGCGGTGACTGCGCGAGATAGGCAGTCCTATCAAAATAGATCACCGAGAAGACGTTAGCTCCTCCTTCCGTAGCCTGAGATACGATTTTTGAGGAATGAATCTGGTAAAAACCCATCTCCTCGAAAAACCTCGATACGCCGTTTGAAATCGTGCTCTGTACTTTAAAAATTGCAGCGGTTTTCGGCTTTCTCAAGCTAAGAAACCTATAATCCAGCTCCTTATCAAGAGAAGACTGCACATTTTTGTTGAGGTTGAGGGGAACAGGCTGTTCAGATGTAGTCATAACCTCTATTTTTTCTGGGATTATCTCGTATCCGTTAGAGGCCTTCGGATTTTCCTTTCTATGTCCGGTTACTTCGATTACAGACTCCGGCTTCAGCGACCTGGCTATAGTAATGAATTCAGATCCCTTCAGTGCAGTTACCTGATAACGCCCGTTTATATCCCTTAAATCGATAAAAGCAAGGCCTCCGAGGTCCCTGACGTTCTCTACCCACCCCCGTATCTTGATTTTGCCATCACTTTCTTCTATCATTATTACTTTCATTCACAGCAGTTATTTAAACTTATTCAGATAAACTTAATCATGCCGGACACACTGCAGAATATTGCAAGCGAGATAGTAGTTTGTCGGCTGTGCAAGCTGTCGGAAGGCAGAAAGAATGCCGTCCCCGGCGAAGGCGACGAACATGCAAGACTGATGATAATAGGGGAGGCCCCGGGGAAGTATGAAGACTTGCAGGGCAGGCCTTTTGTAGGGATGTCAGGCAAATTCCTAAACAAATGCCTGGAAACCGTTGGGATATCAAGACAGGACGCATTCGTCACAAATGCGGTAAAATGCAGGCCACCCAGCAACAGAAAGCCGCTGGAGCAGGAAATCGCCGCGTGCAGGCCTTATCTGATATCCCAGATCGCAGCCATAAAGCCAAAGCTTCTGCTAACACTTGGTACGTCTGCTTGCAACGCTCTTGGGATAAAATATACCCACCTTTCTGATGTAAGGGGCAAGATTATAGACATGGCGCTAGGGGCAACTAAGGTAAGATGCTTTGTAACCTTCCACCCTTCCTTTCCTATGAGGTTTCCCAGCAAGCGGGAGGCCTTTCTAAAAGACCTGTCAAATGTTAAAAATTTAATGACCACACTGCAATAGTAAAGTATTTATATACCTACATATCATTATAGAAGCATGGTAAACAAAAAATCAGGAAATAGTAAACCAGCCTCATCTCTCGATGACGTACTGGGAAATTACGACATAAATTCGTATAAACAGCTCGTTGGAGGACTAAAAAACTTCTACAAAACAAAGGACAGCGACAAACTCAACGTCATAGAGACGGCAAAGTCGCTGTATTCACCGCTAGTCGGCGTAATATCCAAGATGCCGGAAGTGTACAAACTTCCTCCGACTCAGGCCATACTGGGCTCAGTCAAGTACAATATAGAGGGCAACACAATGTCAAAGGACGGATTGGGCGGTTTAGCAGACTATTCAAAAGGCATTACATCAAAGCTCTGGAATGAAGCAAAATCGAGCATGAGCGATAAAGACATAAAATCACTGTGTGAGATGGCAATGCTGGGCGGAGGCATGTTTGGAAGCCTCACAGACCAGTTGTCGGCTCATGACAGCTTCAAGGGCCCAAGCAGATACGGTACGGTCCTTAAAGAGATAGGCGAAGAGCTTAACAACGGCGACACTTCACAGATAGGCACATATTTCCAGAAACTCTCGTCTGCAAAGGATGATGCAGCTTTCCAGAAATACAAATACACACAGGATGAAGCTAAAAGTATAATAGACTCTGGAAACAAACTTTACCAGCAGATGGCCGGCGAAATGTCAGACGCCCAGAAAGTCAATCTACAGAAAGACATATACAGTGTCATATCCGAGGAGTACAAGAACAGCTTTTCAGGGATAGACATGGGCCACGCCAGGAAAGTCTTCGAAAATGCAGATCCGCTTGATGGTCTTTCTGCGCTTTTGGCTTACAAGACCGCGCCTTCGGGCCCGTAGAACGTACTCTGTAGCAGTCTTAGACTGCTCTAAGTCTTTAGGGGCTTCACAGTGAAAGGCTTATTTATGCATGTCTTCATTATAAAGCAATGAGTGGTTTTGTATTTCCGGATTACCAGAGAAATCTAGTGGCTCTTCATTCGAGGATTTTGGAGCACTTTGGGGCAGAGTCAGATAAGACCAAGCTTGA
>JAMCRB010000017.1 GCA_023380435.1 Candidatus Parvarchaeota archaeon
CTTCAGCCCAACCAATTGCCTTTATTATCCACGGGTTACTACCATCGCCTCCCGGGACTGGCGGATTAGGGTAAGTCACTCCTCCAGAATAACCTTCCTGGTAATTTATAACAACATTCGGTTCACTGTCAGAGGTAACATCCTCTGTTGTACCGGCGAGGGGAGTATAAAACTGGGCTGTTGAAGAAGACATTGGAGTACATGAATCGATTGTGGCTCCATTATTTAGAGTAGCGGAGTATACCTCATTCTGATATCCACCGCTATCGCATGATGAGGCTGAGCTAAAGTAAATCTGATACTCTAAGCCTTGGTTCATTACATCTGCTATGTTATTGTATTCCCCGTATGATGAAGAAAGCTGCGGGGCCTCTCCATCGTTGACATTGTTGAAAAAATTCTCGGATGTTGTGCCAAAGTCCATGTACACTGTTATGGAAGAAGAAGCGGGAATACTATTGAGCTTAAGCCACCAGACCGCATGAGTTGAGCTGTAACCCTCAAGCCATGATGTAACGACACTGCCGTTAGAATAGAAGAACTCAACGTTCTGAAGGTTTGATGCGGCGTAGTTTGAGTAAATTGAAGAGGAGACATTAAGCATTTCCTGGAAAGGTGATGAAGTCGGAGAGGTCTGGGAATTTGTTATTGTCACCGGTATGCTGTATACAATGTTTGGATTTGGAAATTTCGATAGCTGCGGGGCCTCTCCATCGTTGACATTGTTAAGAAGGCTAAGAGCCGTCGGGGCGAAACCCATATAAATCTGAATCGATGAAAACGCAGGTATGCCTCCAATCTTAACCCACCATAAAGCTCTGGATGAGGTGTAATTCTCGAGCCAGGACGGGATTATAGTACCATTTGTATAAAAGAATTCTACGTTGTCAAGGTTGCTTGCGGCAGAACCGTTATATTCTGAAGACGAAACGTTTAGCAGCTGCTGGAAAGGAGATGGAGTAGCAGATGGCTGTGAATTTGTTATCGTGATTGGTATATACTGTTGTACATTAGCAGGAGTTATAACAGTATTGGAAGAGCCCACACACGCCGGGGACATCACGCCATATGACGGCACGTAGACTACCACTATATCTCCAGGGGAGAAAGACGGCAAAGCAATGTTACTTGAGTAAGTACCACTTACGGCGCTGCCATTTTGGGCGGACACCAGCTTGTGTGAGGGAGTGTAGATAAATAGCGTGAAATTTACATTACTAAGCAAACCGCCAGTTTTGTTGTAGAAGGATAGGTTGTAATAGAGATTGCCGCTATTCATAATATAAGAATAGTTTATGTATGACAACGGCAGGTCAAATTTAATTTCTGCCTTAGGTTTACCATTGAACAGACTTAGGTATGCAGTAGCTGTGTAACTCCCAGAAGCGACGGGAAATTCGCCTGAAGCACTGATGGGGAGAGAAAGAGAAGCCTCGCTACTTGAAGCCTGGAACGATAGAAATTGGCTACACAAAGACGATCCCAAGCTTAGTCCTGGAGATTGAAATGTAAAACTTACGCTTGAACCGACCTCTGATGAGCTTAAAGACTGCAAAGCGTTTTGTACGCTTTCGGCGGCGATTTGAAGCTGCTGAGAGGTGCTCTGAGTCGAATAACCTCCTGAGTAATAAAGCGCGTAGGATATCGCTGCTCCTACTATGAAAAGACCTATCCCGATTATTATAAGATATTCTAAAGATGACTGTCCATTTCTCTGCAATTTCAAATTCATTTTATTTTTCCAGCAGTCTGTCGACTATCTTTTCTATTCTCTTCCCGACCTCTTCCGGGCTTTTTGTGCCATCCACAACTTTAAGATGGAACTCCTTCGACATATTAAGGTAGGCCTGTCTTACTTTCTGGAGTTTTTCTCTCTGATCAAAAAGCTGCAATCCGGCTGATTCCCCTGAGGTCCTGGACAGAGAAACACTAGGAGGTATATCCACCACTATACCGAGATCCGGCATCCTAAAACTCAGGTTTATCCCACGCAGCCATTTGTAATTTATATCAGACCCTATGCCGTAAGCCAGTGTGGAAAAAATGTACCTGTCACATATAACGTTTATTCCTTTTGACAGCTTTGGTTCTACTTCCTTCTCTAAATGATTCGCACGATCAGCACAAAAAAGAAGCTGAAGCGCACGCGCAGACAAGTCCAGTTCCCTGGAGAGGACAGATTTTGACAACGCGCCTATTATACTAGTCGTTGGCTCTTTTGTAAGATATGTTTTTAGACCTTTAGAAGTCAGATACTTGGAAAGAAGCTTTGACTGCGTAGAAACCCCTGCCCCATCCAGACCTTCTATCACTATAAATCTGCCGTACATTCAATAGATTTGAAGTCCTTATTTTTATACTTTTTTAACGGCTTCGCATCGGGCTTTCAAGTTCTGTAGACCTGCACTTTTTCGCCGAGAAAATCGAGTATTTGAAAGGTCTTATCTCTGAGATTGACTATCGGAATCTTGGCTATATCAGGATTCATACCATATTTTTTCTGGTAGGAGGTCTGGTACTGCCAGCACGATGAATTAATCAGTATGGTCTCCTTGTATTTTGACGCAAGGACTTTATGTATGTGGCCTGTAGCATATATGTCAGGCGTTTCGTCTATTACAAGATAATCTCTAGTTAGGGGTACAACCTGAGAAGAGCCATGGGTTGGTGCAAGATGCCTGGATTTCAGATGCAATTTCATTATCTCTTCTATGTCCTGCGGATTCATCTTATTGTACTTCTGTATAGTGTCGGCGTAATATGGTATGCTGAACCCGTGATATGATAACAGGTTTGTCTTTGACCCGCCAATGACAAGATTAACCTGGTATGGGTTTGAAAGCATTATTGCGTTTTGCAATCTGTAGACCGGCTCGGAAAATCTCGGGTCAAGTTTCGGCTGTGGCTCTGCTATGTGTGTTGCGTCGTGGTTTCCCTGCGATATCAAAAGCTTTATTCTTTTCGGAACTCTATCGAAAAGCGAGAAAAACGCTTCATACTGTTCACGCAGTCCCTTTATCTCCAATTCTTTTTCCTGATTCGGGTAAACTCCGACTCCATCGACAAGATCGCCTGAGATCACTATAAACTTAACGAGCTTTGCTATGCTAGAATATTCTGAAACTTCTTGATTTATCCATTTTAGAAATAGCTCGAAGGCATCTTTAGCGAATAGTTTTGAGCCGACATGGATATCAGACATAAAAAGCGCATATGAATCTTCTATCTCCTTGGGTTTGCTGTCTTTTACCTGTATGTCTGGGTATACTATCTCTTTTATGAAAAGCGCGTCTTTAAACTTCCTGCCTTTTATCAGAACCACCTGGTCTGCAAGAAGGTCCTGGTCTTGGGAAGTTAATATCCCCCTGTACGATCCCGTAGAATCCTCGATGTCGAAGACCGTGTACTTCTTTACCGGACTTATAGATATGTTAGATACCATTGCTATTGTCTTTACGTCTGAACCCTGTGGCATGTCCCTTATTGCTGAGACGGAAACTATCCCGCTGCTGTCTTTTATCAGAAGCAGGTCCCTTAGGCGCTTGAATCGGTCGTTAAAATAGGTTACCCAGTCAGATGGTTTTCCCGATGACGTCTCTCCGTCGTAGTTTTTTATTATCTCTACGTATGAGTCTTGGTTTATGGGCTCGCCGTCATAAAGCTCATGCATTACCGCTGAGTCCAGAAACGCTATCTTATTCTCTTTCAATTTCTTCAGAAGCGAATCGAAATCCTCTATCTCCGAATCTTTTATAGAAGAATCGACTAGAATCCCGTTCAAGAAGAGCGTGTTGAGCTGATTTTCGTTCATGCCTACTCTTACAGCTCCTCGCTTAAATATTTATTCGAATGCTGACTTTGGAAAACCGTTTTCTAAGAGTATTTTCTTCGCTTTTTCGACGTGGTCGCCTTGCAGCTCTATAACATTGTCTTTGTAGGTCCCTCCGCAAGCTATCTTTGTCTTGAGGGTTTTTGTAAGAGCATGCACGTCATTGAGTTTTGGGTCTATCCCGCTTATAACCGTCACTATATCTTTGTAGGTCCCTCCGCAAGCTATCTTTGTCTTGAGGGTTTTTGTAAGAGCGTGTACGTCATTGAGTTTTGGGTCTATCCCGCTTATAACCGTCACTATCCTCTTGTAGGAAACGTTTTTTGTGTATATCTTTATTTTCTGCTGCTCCTGCGATATAGTGCCGCATATGCACAGATTCTTTGGCAACCCACAAACTGGGCATACTTCTGTCATTATAAATTTGTACTTTTACCTCCTAAATATCGTGCTTGATTATTGCAACTAATATTTCGTTTGTTTTCCATATATTTATACTTTTCACTCTGAATCTGTTTTTCATTGCGTGATTTGACTCCTTGATTTTACTGCTCACGCTTTATAAACTAATATTTGTAGTTTCTTTTACAGTTTTTCAAATAAGTTTGGACCTCTTTTTGGCTGCCCCTTGAATTGAGAGAATTTAAGGTCTGAGGCCTTTCCTTGCTTCAACCCGAGCTGATTTGCTATTTTTCCGCCAACCGACGGCATGAATGGGGTTATCACGATTGATATCATTCTCAGAGCTTCTAATGCGTTGTAAAGCGTCTTTGATTTCTCTTCTTCCGATGATGCCCATGGTTTCTTGTCGTTGAAGTACTTGTTAACCCTTCTTATCCCGGCCAAAATTGTCTCCAATGCATTGAAGATATCAGCGCCGCCCATAAACGACGAAAATTCTTCGAAATCTATGAAACCCTCTAACTCGACTTCGCTAGATTCAGGTACATTTGATTTTTCTGCTATAGTCAAGACCCTGGCGACTAAATTGCTTAAATCGGCCATAAGCTCCCCGTTTATCCTAGACTCCAATGACTTCTCAGAGAAGTCCCCGTCGTCCCATATCTGTTTTTCCCTAGCCATGAAGTACCTCACCGCATCTGCTGAATATTTCTCTGAAAGTTTTACCGGGTCGATCACATTCCCCAGTGATTTGCTCATCTTTCTTCCCTCGATTGTCCACCAGCCGTGTGATATCACTGTTTTTGGCGGAGGTATGTCTGCGGCCATGAGCATCGCCGGCCATATAACGGAATGGAACCACACTATGTCCTTGCCGACTATGTGTACATCTGCAGGCCAGAACTTCTTGAAATCTTCGCCGTCCGGCCACCCAAGCGCAGTTACGTAATTAAGCAGTGCATCAAACCAAACATATATCGTATGTGACGGGTCTGGTGGAAATTCGATTCCCCATTTTACTGATTTCCTTGTTATGTCGAGGTCTTTGAGGTCGCCTGAAAGCCTGTTAAGCAGCTCGTTTTTCTTTGAATCCGGTAGTACAAGACCGTTTTTTATAAGCTCTATTACCCTGTCCTTATATTTACTCAGTTTGAAAAAGTAGGCCTCCTCCGAAACGGTCTCAAGTTGGCGTCCGCATGAAGGACATTTGCCGTCTTTAGCATCCGATTCCGAGACAAACGTTTCATCAGGGACGCAATAAAGCCCAGTATAGGTGCCTTTATAGATGTCCCCTTTCTCCCAAAGTTTCATCACAAATTTTTTAACGGAATCCTCATGGTACGTGTCGGTCGTTCTTATGAATTTATCATATGATATATCCATGGTTTTCCATGCGCTTATAAATTCCGGTACTACGCCGTCTACAAACTCTTTGGGTGTTTTTCCTTTTTCTATCGCAGCCTTGTATATTTTTGCGCCGTGTTCATCTGTGCCGGTTAGAAAGAAAACTTCGTCTCCTGCTAGCCTGTGCCACCTGGCCAGTATGTCTGCCGCAACGGTAGTGTAGGCAGTGCCTATGTGCGGCCTGTCATTGACATAGTATATCGGCGTTGTTATGTAAAATTTTCCCATGTTATATTAGCGGGAGATGGATTTGAACCATCGACCTTCGGGTTATGAGCCCGACGAGCACTCCTGGCTGCTCTATCCCGCTTTACTCTTAAAGAAGCAAACTATGTTTTTATGCCTTTGTGTGCCTATCACTTGGATAAAACTGCGTTCTTAGGAAGGCTTGTTACGCTAGAAACCGTAGGGATGCTCCCGGACTTTGAAGAGAAAACAATCGAATAAGTGAAACCGGATGTTACACTGGAGGTAGAGGTAGAAGCGAGCTGGATGTTGCCGGATAAAGGTATACCCAGCGAGTTTGAGACGCAGACGGTCCCGCTGATGCTTAGATTGGAGTAATCGCTGCCTAATGCTAAGATTGAACATTCATCGCCTGAGTAATTTTCAACGCCTTTGTATTTGACAGATATACCAGTAAATGACTCAAGTTCGCTTATGTTAAAAGTTGAAGGTATGTTAAGACCAGTTTCATTTGGAAGGATTTTTGTAGGGATGAAACTCTTTGAGTAGGTGCAGTTCATAGTGGAGTTAACAGAATTGCAGTTTATCAATCCAGTAGAATTATATATCGTGACACCATTTATTATAGGATTTATCTTGTTAACCTTCAATTTCGAACTGTTTGATGAAGAGCTATTTGAAAAAGAACTCGTGTTTAAAAAGGAACTGAAGACTGAGAGAAGAGACGATATATTTGCTGCGAAAGAAGCTCTAAAGTCATTTCCGGCCTTTGCCGCACTAAGATTAAAAGGCAAAGAGAGGATGCTCGCTCCTGCAATGGATAAACCAACGGTGGCCGTATAAGAGAGATTGAAGTAAGGCGCTGACCCTGCCTGGGTTATTGATGTTTTTACCATCTGAGGGAAGCTTGTCACTCCGGAGAAAGTGGTGACAGGGAGTGGTGAGATTATTCTCTTAACAAACACCCGCACGCCCGCAATGTTAAAATGATACATAACGTAGGCTACCGCGAGCAGCACTATTATTGCTATTATAACTATCATTCCCCTACCTATGCGCCGCTTAGGGGCTGCCGGCATTACCTTGACTACAGAAGGATTGCTCTGCTGTGGCTGATCCATTCGAAACCTTATCAAGTCTAATTTAAATACTTTTATTCGGGAATTCCGTAAAAACAATGTAATATTAAAATACAATAAGTTATCTTATATTATGAAAAGAAATGACTGGCTTTATACTATTCTGCCGATATCCGCAGTTTCGTCCGGATTCAGTGTTCTCATACCGCTTTATATCCTCTCTTTGGGGGGAAACGTCTTTGACGTAGGAGTTGCCTTGACGCTTTTCAATGTATTCGAAGTGCCGGCTTCACTTTTCTGGGGCAGACTCACTGATAGACTGCACAGAAACAGGGAGCTTATAATCCTGTCAGTCGTGGGTATCCTCCCTGTATTTGCTATTCTGTTTTTCCTTCAGTATGTCGGGGTTGCTGAGGTCATGTACGGAGTATACGCATTCATAGCCACCGCAGCTTCTCCGGCGATAAACATAATGATAATAGGCAAAAGAAGGGACGGTTCTCTTCCAAGGTATTACAGCAGATACAGCATGCTTGCGATATTCGGCGGGCTCATAGCGCTCATTCCCGGGATAGGTCTAACCGAAAAAACGCTATATTACTATCTTCTTCTGCTTCTTGTAATAGATGTTTTTGGCATATTCTTCGCGTTTAAGCTTATAAAACCGGACAAACCAGTCGCCGCCAGCCAGGCAAAAGAGGCGAAGAAAAGCTTTGCGCTTCTGAACATGCTCAGCCCGACTCCTTTCATCCTTACCGGCATAAATATGCTAAAAAGGACGATAAAGGAGGTAAGACTCAAGAAAAACCGGCAGATTTACCTCATACTAGCAGCGATGAGTATGTTCAATCTCGGTCTTTATCTTTTCAATACTTCTTACATCCCTTTCTTAAACAGAAACGGCATAGGATACGGCGGAATCTTCTTGATAAACATAGCGAACTCTGTTGGGCAGCTTTTTGTATACGGGGCGGTGATGTTTTCGATAAAAAGATTCAAGATAAAGTTTTTTTACAGGCTGGCAAGCCTTATCAGGTCGTTCGGCTATTTGATAGCTTTCCTGCCAGTGATACTCATATCCGCTTATATTTTCTACTTTAACGTTTTCGCTTACTTTACAGCAGGAGTAGGATACTCACTGTGGAATGTCGCTTCTTCTGTGGTACTTTACACGCACATACGCAATAGAAAAGAAGGCAAATACATAGGAATCTGGATTGCCGTGCTTGGGACCTCGGCAATAGTCGGATCATTCGCATCCGGCCTCCTGTCCTACTACGTCGGATACATAGAAACATTTATAGTCGCAATAGCTTTAACAATCATATCCATACTAATATTCTCTATAGAGAACAGGGCTGACCCAAAAGTAAATGATATACTTAAATAGTTTGATTTCGCTTCTTAATAATGCAACTAATAATCGCAGAGAAAAGCACGGCTGCGGAGACTATAGCTGAAAATCTGGGGGAAAGCAAAATAAAAACCAAAGAAGTTGGTCCTGTCAAAATCTGGTTTACAAAGATATCGGGGGAGGATTCTGTTATTGTCCCGTTAAAAGGACACATAACTGATGTCAGATACCCAGAAAGCTTCAAGAAATGGGATGAGAAGAGCCTTAAAGACATGGTATACTCTAACTTAGTCTATGTTCCATCTGCACTCGAGAATGTTGAGGTGATAAAGACTTACGCAAAAAATGCAGACAAGGCGATAATAGCAACGGACTACGATACTGAAGGGGAAGCTATAGGGTTTGAGGCTATAGACATAATAAAAAACGCGAAAAAGGACGTGAAATTTTACAGAAGCGTATTCTCCTCCCTTACCGCAAAGGAGCTCGGTGAAGCTTTCAAAAATCTACAGAAACCCGACAATAATCTTGCCGACAGCGCAAACGCAAGGCGAGAAATTGACCTTATACTCGGTGCTGTCTTAACAAGATTCATATCGCTTTCAGCAAAAAGATTGGGAAATTCATTTCTATCGGTAGGGAGAGTCCAGACCCCTACACTTACCATTATAGTTGATAGAGAAGCAGAAAGAAGGGCGTTCAAGCCGAAGAAATTCTGGCGCTTTCTTGTCACTCTCAGCGCGGGAAAGAGCGTTTTCGGCGCAGAGTACTCCGAAGGCAGGGTTTTCGAAAAAAAGACTGCTGAGGCTCTTGAAAAGCTAAAGGACGAAAAGACCGCAGAGCTCGCACAGGTGAAAAAGAGGATAAAGCGTGTCCTGCCTCCGACTCCATTCAATACAACAGACTTTTTAAGAAGCGCATCGTCGGCAGGATTCAGCGTTCCAAATGCTATGAGGATAATCCAGAGCCTTTACATGAAGGGCTACGTGTCATATCCGCGTACGGATAGCCAGGCCTACCCGCCGACCCTTGACATAGGCGAGATTCTTAATGAGTTGGGCAAGTCTTCAGCTTATAGAAAGCACGTTGACAAGATAATCTCGTCCGGGCAGCTGCATCCTACTAAGGGAAAAGAAGCCAAAGACCACCCTCCGATACACCCGGTAAAACTGCCTAATAAGCCGCTTAGTTCGCAGGAGAATAAAATTTTCGACCTTATAAGCAGAAGGTTTCTTGCGACGCTTTCCGAGCCGTCTGAGGAAGAGCTTGTATCGCTTGTAGTAAAGATAAAGAATTATGATTTCTCAAGCAGGGGGACAAAAATCATTTCTCCGGGCTGGAGAGAGGTTTACATCTATTCAAAATATGAGGAGAACATCCTTCCAGAATTAACTGAAGGCATGCCTTTGAAAATACAGAAATTTGAAACACTGGAAGATGAAACTACACCGCCACCACACCATTCACAAGGAGGTATACTAAAGATAATGGAAGACATGCACCTTGGGACGAAGGCCACCAGGCCGGAAATGCTGAAAAAACTGATGGAGAGGAGGTATATCTCATCCAGCAGGACTCTTATACCGAGTGAGATAGCTTTTGCAGTAACTGAAAATTTAAAGAAGATATCTCCGGAGCTTACGGGAGCAGGGCTGACAGCGCACATCGAAGATGAAATGAAAAAAGTAGAGCTTGGAGAAAAAAGCAAAAAGGAAGTCGTTGATGAAACTAGGGAAATCGTTGACAAAATGCTGTCCGACTTGATGAAAAAGAAGTCCGAGATTAAGGAGCTGATGCATGAGGCGCTGTTGAAGCAGTACATATTCGGAAAATGCCCTAAGAGCGGCGGAGACCTTAGGATGATAATTTCAAAAAAGACACATAAAAGGTTCGTTGGCTGCGGAGACTACCCCAAATGCCATTTCGGAATGCCGCTGCCGCAGTCAGGTTATATGTTCATATCTCCCCAAATTTGCCCGAAGTGCGGGATACATATGATAGAGTGGAAGAGTAAGGATAAACCAAGGACTTACGTGTTCTGCGTGAACCCTGCATGCAAGGTAGAGAAGAAAGCCGTTGCCGAAACCAAAAAACCGGCAAAGAGAAATCAGAGTGAAGCCTAATCCGCTTTGAGAATCGCCTTTTCTTTCAAAGACTATTCTGATTACTTAGTGTCCTGCTTTGGAACCAAGTCGGTGCATCTTCCGGCAGCTATTGTAAGACCCATATCCCTTATCGCAAACCCAGAAAGCTGCGGAATCGTGTCAGATTTTTCAATAGAAAGCGGCTTAAGCGGCTCTAAAACGACTATTGCCGCGTCTCCCTGCTTTATAGTTGCCGGGTTCTCCTCTGCGGTGGCACCGGTCTTTGGATCAAGCCTCTTAAGTATCTTCTTAAACCTGACAGGTACCTGCGCCGTGTGCGCATGCAGTACCGGACTGTAACCCGCTGATATAGCGGTAGGGTGGTTCAAAACGATTATCTGTGCGGTAAATTCTGAAACTACCGTAGGAGGGGCCGAAACCAATCCGACCACATCGCCTCTTTTTACCTGGTCCTTCTCTACGCCTCTGACATTGAAACCTATGTTATCTCCAGGGCCCGCCTGGTCAAGCGTCTGATAGTGCATCTGTACGGATTTTACCTCTCCGCTAACGTGGGAAGGCTCAAAGATTATCTTGTCCCCTGGTTTGATTATACCGCTTATGACCTTTCCAACAGGTACGGTACCTACCCCTTGTATCGAATAAACGTCTTCTATTGGGATCCTAAGAGGAAGCTGCGTTGGCCTCTCTGGCAGAGGCAGGGTGTTTAGGGCTTCCAAAAGGGTTGGGCCCTGGTACCAAGGCGTTTTTTCGCTCTTTTTTACCAGATTTGCACCCTCTTTTGATGATATTGGTATATAGTTAAGGGATTCTGCATTCGAGTACGAAGCTTTTACCGCCTTCATCACGTTTTCCTTTACCGCTTTGTATTTGGCTTCATCATAACCAAGAAGATCTATCTTATTCAAAGCGATTATTAAATTCTTTATTCCGAATACCTTCGCAAGGTAAAGGTGCTCTCTCGTCTGCTGCATTACGCCCTCTTTTGCGTCTACGACAAGTACTGCCGCATCTGCCTCTGAAGCCCCTGTTATCATGTTCTTTATGAAGTCTACGTGGCCTGGAGCGTCGATTATCGTGAATTCATATTTGTCCGAAACGAACTTTACGTGGCTTAGGTCTATAGTAACGCCTTTCTTCCTCTCCTCACCTGAGGTGTCCAAGAAGTAAGCAAACTCGAAGTCTACCTTACCCAGCGTCTCTATCTCTTTCTGTACCTTTGCCTTATCCTGCTCGCTGAAACCGCCGGTCTCGTAAAGCAGCCTGCCTACTGTAGTAGACTTCCCTGAGTCTACGTGGCCTATAAATATCAAATTCATGTGTGGTTTAGTCTCTGCCATTTCAATCACCTTTTTTAAATTATCACTCATAGGTTTTAGTCCTATAAGATAGTTCTAATAAAGAATATATGACTATAAATACCTTTTCTTTTTTAAAATCACTACAGAGTATAATCCTGGATGCTGGATTTTATTCGTTGATGATTTAGTAGCAACTTAATATGGGATGTTACCAGATTACGCAAAGCAAAATAGTTATTTAAATCGGTAAATGCTTTAACAGTGATGGATAAAAAGGCAAAGCAAGAAGAAACTCAAATAAAGAAAGCCGAAAACCGGACAAAACTTCTTAGTAAAAAGAGGATGCCTTTCATATTCGGATTTATTGGTGGTATTGCTGCTATAATATCAGGGATAGTGGCACTTGTAGGAAACTGGTCGATTGTAACTTTCAACCCGAGCAGCCTCACGGCGCTCTACAACCAGCTGATAGCCAACTCTTCCTCTACAAATTCAACCAACCTGGCAAATTACATATCTTTGCTGTCACAGGGCGCCGTATCGCTAAGAAATGCGCTTCTTCTTTATGTCCCGCTTGTCGTCATAGCAGGGGCGTTTATGCTTCTTGCCGCATTTTACCTTAAATCAGGCGACAAAAGAAACACGAAGTTTGGGATTATTATGATGATAATTTTCTCTATGTTTGTTTTCATAGGCCTTATGGTATATCTCCCTTTCAATCCGATTGTGATATCCATTCTCGACAGTTACCTTGGATTCAACAACGGTACAAACTCGGCCGTGGCAATAGCTACTTATGGGCTGTTTTTAGCATACTTCGTCCTGGGGATGCTGGCTGCGATAACTAAAGTATTCCAAACCGATTAGAAGTCTGATTAACTATGGAAATCTCAAAGATAATGGTAAGAAAAGTCACCAGCGTTGACGAAAACGCGCTGATTGGGAACGTACTTGGCTTGATGGACTCCAAAGGAATAAAGGAAATACCTGTCATATCCAAGAAAAAATGCGTGGGGCTTCTTTTTTACTACGATTTGATATCCGGCGACATAAACAGCAGCAAGAAAGCAAAGGAGGCTATGAAAAAGGTGCCTATGCTCAGAGCAAAGGACAGCCTCATAAAGACCATAAAACTTATGCAGGAGAGCGGCGTAGGCGCCCTCCCCGTAGTGGACGAAGACGACAAGCTGGTCGGTATAGTCTCGGATTATGATGTATTGAAGGTGTTGATAAGCAATAGGGTTTTCGATTCGCTTAAAGTCGACGATGTCGTTATAAGGAGATTTCCTGTCGTCAGGACGGAAGATACTATTGCAAGAGCGCAGAAGCTGGCGGCAATAAACAAGATAGACAATCTGCCGATAATAGACGGCTTCGGAAGAGTTATTGGACAGGTCACTTTATCGGATATCCTGAGGTACATTTTCTCGAAGTCTCCTCTCAACTCTACCGGCAAAAGAGATATAAAAAGAGAGAACGCCCTAGAGCAGAACATAACCGAAATATCCAGGAAAGAGCTCCCACAGATACCTCTTAACCTTAACCTCAGGAAAGCGCTTGAGATAATGCTTTCTTCAAAAATGAAGGGTGTGGTTGTTGTCGATACTGATGGAAAGCCTGTCGGCGTCCTAAGCCGCATGAAGATATTAGACTTATTGGGCGGAAAGAACATCGGCGATAACATAAATATAGAGCTTTCCGGCGATTATGACTGGGATTTCGTACTTCTTGTGCGCTCACAGATAAACAGGATGGAGTCCCGTATGGCGTCTATAGGTGGCATAAACACAGTTAGGATACACGTTAAGAAAGTGCATGACATAACCGGCAAATACCAGATAAACGTTTTATGCTTGGGCAAGAAAAGAATCAACATAAAAGTCGAAGGGGTAATAAAAGAGGCGCTCATGGATGAGGCAATAGAAAAAATAGAGAATTTCTTAGAGCACTTAAAAAGAAATTAAAATGAAAGCAGAGAGGTCTGAGTCTCTATTTTTTCTCCAAAAAGCGCATCAAGCTCCATTTTGATCAGCTCAAGCTCGCTTCTTATGTAGCTTGTCACCTCATATTTCTGCGACAGGTTTAAAGACATCTCCAGATATTTTTTTATGTTGCCTTCGCTGGATGTAAGTACAAGGTTTCCGCCGCATTTCGTGCATTTTCCTATAAGAGGGGCGCGTTTGTACCTCTGGTTGCATTTTACGCATCTGAACTCCTCCGTACCAAAGCGCCTTAGGTTTCCTTTTATGTCTTTTATAAAATGCTTCTCTATTATTATTTTGGCTATATCGCCCAGGTCAACTGCCCGTATCTTCTCCTCCAGCTCCATCTGTTTTGATACCTTGTCTTTCATAGTTTCAAGGGTTTTATAAGACGATATGTTTACTCCTGCGTTCAAATCGTCGGTATCGTGTGTAAATAAAATCCTGCGCTCTGGATCGTGCAGAAGTGCGCCGGCCTGCTCTATCTTGACCTGTGATGGCTTGTCGTATCTAAGCGTGGCTTCGTAAAACTCAAGCGGATATCGGTCCACTATGTCCAAGTTATAGGCCTCGGAGTCTATACTATTCAGGTCCATCACCGTCGAGATAACCAATGGGGAATCCATGTATCTTGCTCCCCTTGAATCCGGTAGAAGCCCTCTGTCAAAGTTCAGTAGCATATCGGACAAAAGCAGTAGAGCAGCCTCATCACCGTCGCAGTTCCTTCTCATCGCGGCGTGGAAAAAAGGATGCGCGAAAAGGCCCTGTGTTTTTGAAAAACCTATTATCCTGCCGACTGTACCGGAAGACGTATGCGGGGCAAGTCCGACTACAAGCTTGCCTATCAGGTCCTCTTTTCGCTCGACTTTCATTATCCTCTCAGAAGAATAATATTTTTCAAGAAGGTCGTCTACGAAGTCAGAAACTCTCTTGAAGACCTCTGCCGAGTTTTCATCTTCAGACCCGTATGTGGGCAGTATTATGTCTTGCGGCTTAAGCTGCAGGATTTGATTTTGATTTGACAGCTCTTCTCCGTATACATCTTGGGTATAGCCAAGCTCCTTGAGTCTGTCTATGCTCGTTTCAACCTCTTTTGGCTTAAAATGGGTTATGGGCACTTCAATAGCATCGAATCTTATAGTCCCGTCTTTGTTTACGTTCAGTCTATGTAGCGCTCTTAGTATGCCTTTTTCCAACGGCTCTATATCGCCTGTAGAGTTGAAAACGCCCTTTACCGCCTTTATGACCTGCGGCTTCTCCTGTATCCCGAGCCTTGCGTAAGCTCTGTCCAGGTATTCTTTTAGGTTTATCCTCCTTTTTGATTTTGAGACTGTTGATTTTCCATGATGAATCGGCTCTTTTGTCTTTGCGCCGCACACTCTGCAGTAATAGAACTTTGTGGCCGGCTTGCCGCATATGTCGCAGACACTGTAGATGGTCTCTTTGTTACAGTTTTCACAGAAAAATTCCCCGTACTCTGCCAGTACATCGCCCTTTTCAGCGGCTGCCGCCAAGTTCCTTGAGGCCCCGCCGCTTTCACCTATAGGAAATATCACATTCGGGTTTGTGTCCATCTCCCGCATCTTGGCTTTTTCCGGCCTTCCGAGTCTTGCTCCGATGAAAGTCCCTGCCTTGTCCATTATTTTCAGGCCGGACATTTTGCTCAATATTTCCAGGTTTGAGCTGCCTTCGTTGAAATTGCTCGTGGCCTGGTCAAATGATAGAGAATCATATCCAATTGTAGCCAAAAATGGGTCTGCGTTGTATATGCTGATGCTGCCTGAGACCTTGAACTCCACTCCAAGTATCTCTAAGATTCTCCTAACTCTTGGTTCATCTTCAAGTATTAACACTCTGGAGCTCGGGCCGGAAATCGACTGTTGGATTTCGACTTTGGCGTGAGTGTATAGGTACTCGACTAAGTAATACAAGTCTTCCTTAGTGATTTGGGTCCAAAAATAAAGGTAATCTGGATGAAGCGGTATATCGAACTTTTTTGAAAAGGCTATGCTTTCTTGGAATGACCTCGATTTCGAGGCTTCCTCAACTGCTTCAGCCCCTTTTGATTCGACTATACTGTCCCACCACTCTGGTACAAAAGGAGACGGCATCAGAAGATGACCTTGCTCCGAGAAATCGCCATAATTAAACAATATATCGCCGAGGTAGAGTATTTCGACTATGTCTGGAAGCAGCTCTTCTGCCTGCTTTACGCTGCTAAGTCTTATGACAGACCCGTTCTTTAACTTTACGATTGGTGGCTCTATGTCTGAGCATGGAGTTATAGCACATGCTTTTCCCGGCAGCTCGACCCTTAGCTGCGAACCTGTCGCCACGAAGTCCAAAAGCACTTTATTAGTAATGGGATTTATCGAGGCGGCTGCAAGGCCTGACACCCTTCCCCTCCCATACCTTAACCTGAATCCGCCGCTTGTCAAAGGATAGGAAAAAACAGGGCGCCCCGCCGCCAATTCCTCTATATACCTGTAATTTGGTAGCACTTTCTCCTTCTTTTCCTGGTCTATCGGCGCTTCTGAGTGTGAAAGCTCCTTAAGTTCCAGGTACTTCCCGAGAAAAGCGAAGTCATCTGCTATCCCATAATCCTTTCCAAAAGACTTTAGCATCTTATTGACTTTTGCGGCCTTCTGCGCGAATCCTTCGCACATTACAAGCGCGACTCCGCCCCTTATCTTATTCGTCTTTATCCTCGGTAGGTTTTTGTAAGCTGACACTTCTCTGTCGGATGTTGGGTCTCCTTCTATCTCTATAGGGATATTGCGCATCAGGAAATCTATCTCGTTTATGCTCGGCATATACTGCAATCTTGCCTCGAAATCGTTGTAATCTGTGACTTCTACCTTCATTCTGCTTATTTCATCCTCATCTGCATCATATTTACCCAGATTGAAAGCTGCCCTTAAGGCGTCCGCTATGACTATTACGGATGCTGCTGCTGTTCCGCCCGCGCCCCTGATTGGCCCGCCAAAATGACACGCCAGGTACTGCTGACCGTCCCGCCTCTTCTTCATTTCAAGTTTTACAAAGCCTTCAAGAGGCGCTGAGACTATTGCGGCTGTTATGTAAGCCAGCCCGACTCTTATGCCGAATTCGATTGCTTCGTCCTGTGTGTTAAACTTTATGAACTGTGATTTCGACGTGGCAAGGGCACTGTCTATTGCGACTCTCCAATCATTCGGGGAGTACTTCTTTTCGGACTGCCTTATGAAATCCGACAGACCGCTTCCTGCCAGTTCAGGTTTTAAGACGGATAGAAGGCCTTCTATCCTGTCTCCTACGTCCGATGCAACAGGTATGTCTATTTTCTTTATTTTGCCTATTAGCTCGTATTGTTTTTTGACTTCTTTCGAGATGACATCAGAATATTCTTTAATGTTCATGCTTTTAAAAAAGCCTTTTTAGCTTATAACCATTAGCGTAATTTTTTGCTATATTGAAAAGGGCCGCGAGTGGGATTCGGACCCACGTCGACAGGGCCACAGCCTATTGTTCTACCTGGCTAAACTATCGCGGCCATATACAATAAACTAAGAGGTTTCAACAAATAAATACACCAGTCTACATTAAATATTTAGATATGGACAAAGCACAGGCGAAGAAAGAGATATACGAGAGACTGAAGAAAAACCCGGAGAAACTGGTACCATTCTCCACTCTTGCGAAATTGGGATTCAAACGGCAGCAGTGCTCTTCCTGCCACAAGATGTTCTGGGCTGTTACACAGAGAGACCTTTGCGGAGATGTAGAATGCCTGAAAGATTACACTTTTTTTGACAGAAAGATCGCCAAATCCAGCAAGGATTACAGGGGCATATGGCAGGATTTCTCCAGGATGTTCGCTAAATCTGGACATAAGGAGATAAAGCGATACCCTGTCGTTGCAAGGTGGCGTGATGATATATATTTCGTTGAGGCCGCAATAGATGATTTTGCTCCATATGTAATACAGGAAAAGGCTGAAGCGCCCGCAAATCCTCTAGTCGTTCCACAAATATGCCTCAGATTCAATGACATAGAAAACGTCGGGCTTTCTGGAAGGCATCTAACAAGCTTCATAATGGCAGAGGAAGCGGCATTCAATACCAGAAAAAAGAAAACTTACTTTGATAAAGAGGCGATAGGATACATATACAAATGGCTCGTTGATGGGTTGAAAATAGAAAGAAATGAGCTTACTTTTGTTGAAGATGCCTGGGTAGGAGCAGGATACGCAGGAAATTCGCTCGAATTCTTTGCCGGTGGCTTGGAGTTAGGCAACCAAGTTTATATGCGGTACCTCATAACAGAAGACGGGCTCAAGGAGCTCGGTTCAAAGACAATAGATATGGGGGCAGGACTGGAGAGATGGGCCTGGATAAGCAAGAATACCCCAACTATTTATGAGGCCACGTTCCCTGAAGTTATAAAATACATAAAGTCAAAAGCCAAGGTAGATTACAGCGATGAGCTGCTCAAGAAAGTCTATAAGTTCTCCGGGATGCTTGATTTTGAGTCATCGACCATAGACGACGCCGCGGACTACGTTTCAAAGAACACTTCCCTGCCAAAAGACAAGGTCAGGAAAATCCTGGATGACATGCGCGCTGTGTACAGCATAGCGGACCATACAAGGACTCTTCTGATTGCAATACACGACGGCAGCCTCCCTAGCAATGTAGGTGGAGGATACAACTTAAGGAACATACTGCGCAGGTCGCTGATTATGCTTGATGAGAAAAAATGGGACATAAACCTGAATGATGTTATAGAAATGCACAAAAAGGAGTTCGGAAGCTGGTTTACGGAACTTAAGGATATCGATGTTTCGCAGATAATAAACAAGGAGAAGGAGAGATACTATGATTTCAGGGAAAGGACTGCCAAGACTATGGCTTACCTGCTAAAAAAGCAGTCAATAAGCACAGACGAGTTAAGGAAACTTTATGAATCCGAGGGAATAACACCAGAAGACATAAGATTGGAAGCCGAAAACGCGGGAATAAAGATATACATACCTCCAAACTTCGAAAAGGCCTCCAATTACACTGCTGCTAAAAAAGAGGAACCTCTGGACGTACAAGGCATCAAAAAAACAGAGAAGCTATTTTATAATGAGAAGCTACTAACTACAAAAGCAAAAATTATAAAGCTTCTAGGGCTAAGACAGCTGATTTTGGACAAGACAATATTCTACCCAGAGATGGGCGGGCAGAAGCCCGACCTGGGCATGATAGATGGAGTAAATGTCCTGGATGTCAAAGTATTCGATGATATTATCGTCCACTACTTGGAGAAGGACATAAAAAAGAAAGCCGGCGGTCAAGTGGAACTTAAAGTCGATAGCAATAGACGGGAGCTACTTAGGAGGCACCACACTGCTACACACATAATTAATCAGGCTGCGAGGATAGTTTTGGGCGATTTCGTCTACCAGAACGGAGCAGAGAAGGACGTTGACAAGGCACATCTCGACATAACCTACTTCGAAAAGCTGACAGATACGCAGATTAAGAAAATCGAGGAGATAGCGAATGAGACCGTGGCGAACAATCTGCCTATAACCGTTAAACTAATGGACAGAACATCCGCCGAAACTAAGTATGGAATGAGAATATACCAAGGTGGAAGCGTACCAAACTCAACATTGAGGATAGTGTCTATAGAAGGATATGATACAGAAGCCTGCGGCGGGCTACACTGCCACATGACCGGAGATGTCGGGCTCATAAAGATAATAAAATCCGAGAGGATACAGGACGGAGTTGTAAGGCTTGTGTTCAAGGCTTACAAACCGGCGCTTGAGTACATCCAAGGCTTAGAGGATACTGTAAAGGACTTGATGTCGCTGTGGGGCGTAAAGCAGGAGGAAGTGTACAGGACCGCTGAGAGATTCTTCTCTGAGGCAAAATCAAACAGAGAGCTTTACAAAAAATCCGAACAGGAGCGGATATCGACCATCCTTGGACAAACCACCGCCAAGGAAATTGACGGAGTGCTGCAAATAGAGACGAAGCTAAATGAGCTTGGGTTCTTTTCAGCGCTGATTAGCAAATACACAAAGCCTATCGTGATATTCGGTGATTCAATAGGCCTCGGGAAGCCCAAAAACGATAAAATAAAGGAGTTGCTATCCAAAAGGTACAAAGTAATCACGGACAAAAACGACTTTATTTTCGGGCACGACTAAATTTATTAGGAGTCATGTTTGTTTGAGATCAAAAATGAAACCCAAATAGCCATAATACGAATGTTTCGGTGCACCGATGACTAAATTTACTGTTTCTATACCGCCAGGTTTAATATTTATTGGAAAACTAGGAGATACAGATACCACAGTGAAATTTAAGTTTGTGGGGACCACAGCGTATAAGGTATAAGTTGTATTAGATACAGTGGTTGTTTTATTTGAGCCGGTTCCTCCTGAATTCAAAGACGGTGGCGGGTTATAAGAAAAAGTGAATGATAAGCTCTTTGTTCCACCAATTGGCACGGAAAAGGCCGTCGTGTTTGTACTTATATAAACATCATTTGTGGTTACTGACGAATAGTTTGCTGATCCGTAGATGTCATAAGCAGATCGGAAGAGCGTCGTG
>JAMCRB010000018.1 GCA_023380435.1 Candidatus Parvarchaeota archaeon
TCATCCGAGTCATATCTCATATTTAATCTTACGAACATATTGGCCATGCCCATAGTTCCTAGGCCTATCCTTCTAACATAAACGGTCTCTTCGGCCTGTGCCTTGAGCGGGTGCCTTGGATAACTGTAATCTAGTACGTTATCAAGGAACCTTACACCGTATCTAACGGCCTTTTCCAGCTTCTCCCAGTTTATCTTACTTTTGTCAGTATATGGCTCGTCGACAAAATAGCCTAGATTCAGACTGCCCAAATCGCACGCGCCGTAATCCTCAAGTGGCTGTTCTGCGCACGGGTTCGTTCCCTTAACGGCCATGCGGTCGTCGTACTCTGTGGGTGACTCCCTCTTTACCCTGTCCCAGAATATTATGCCGGGATCGCCAGTGTTTATAGCGGTATCGAGTATCTTTTCCCACAGATCGCGGGCCCCAATTTTTTTGTGGATTTCTGCTTTATAATTCTTAAAACTAAGCTCAAAGTCTTTGTTATCTTTGACCGCATTCATGAATTCATCGTCTATCTTTACGCTTATGTTGGCGTATTTTACCTGGGTCTTGTCTTTCTTGACGGTCACAAAGTCTTCGATGTCAGGATGTCTTACGTCGATAGTAATCATCAATGCGCCCCTTCTTCCGCTTTGGCCTATAAGTGAAGTTGTCAGCGAGAAAAGCGGCATAAAGCTTACTGATCCGGTCGATTTTATTGCAGAGTTGTTTACAAGGGCGCCCTTGGGCCTAAGGATTGATATGTCTATCCCTACTCCTCCTCCGAGAGAATATGTCCTGGCCATTTCCTTTGCAGCGTCATATATGCCCTCCAATGAATCCTCTTTTATCGGCAGATAATAGCAGTTTAAAAGCGAAGCCTTTCTTTCCGTGCCGGCCGCGAACAATATTCTTCCGCCAGGAACGAACTTAAAATCCTCCAAGAGCCAGTAGAATTCTTTCTCTATCTCTTCTTTTTTATTCTTTTCAACGCTCGCCAGGGCGCTGGCAACACGTTTCCACATTTCTACTGGGGATTTTTCTATGATGTTGCCCTGAAGATCCTTTAGTGCATATTTTTCATAGAAAACCCTAGCTCTCAACTCATCGTTGTTGAAAAATTTTAAAGTTTCTTTTGGTATCTCAATCATACATTAACCTGACATCCAATATAAGCTGTGTAAACGATAATAAATAGATTAATTTATCCCTTTTTATGCATGATGGTAATAGCACACTTGTATTATGACCTCACCTTTGGATATTTAAATAAAAGGAGGTGATCCAGCCGCATGTTCCCATACGGCTACCTTGTGGCGACTTAACCCTACTCACTGAATCTAGATTCGGTTATCGCAAATACGACAATCTCATCTAAATCCAACTTGTTTGGTTTGACGGGCAGTGTGTGCAAGGAGCAGGAAAGTATTCACCGCGCTTTGTTGAAACGCGGTTACTACGGATTCCGACGTTCACGAGGCTGAGTTGCAAGCCTCGATCCGAACTAGGGTAAAGATTGGGGATTGGCTCCTCCTTTCGGAGTGGCATCCTATTGCCTTTACCATTGCAATTCGCGTGTAGCCCAGAAGATTAGGGTCATACTGACCTACCGTCGCCCTCGCCTTCCTCTTTCTTTCGAAAGCTGTCTCCATATTTTGCTCATTCGTGACGGATCACATGTTAGCAAATAAGGAAGAGGGTCTTGTTAGTTACCCGACTTAACGGGACGTCTCAAGATACTAACTGATGATGGCCATGCAACACCTTTCAGCGCATTAGGTAAGTTCTTCAGGCTGACCTTCATATTGCTGTCGCTTCTGGTAAGATTCCCGGAGTTGAATCCAATTAAACCGCAAATTTCACCCGTTTTTGTGCTCCCCCGCCAATTCCTTTAAGTTTCGACCTTGCGATTATACTCCCCAAGTGGCTTACTTAACGCCTTCGCTGTCACACTGCATTCCCTCAGGGGAATGCAACGTATAGTAAGCAGCGTTTACTGCTAGGGCTACCCGGGTATCTAATCCGGTTTGTTCTCCTAGCCTTCGTCCCTCACCGTCAGGTCCGTTCTGGGGCTGTGCCTTCGCTACTGGTGGTCTTTTTTGGATTAAAGGATTTTACTCCTACCCAAAAAGTTCCCAGCCCCCCTCCCGGCCTCTAGTCTGGAAGTATTCATACCATGCCGTCCAATTATACTGAACGATTTAAGCACGAACTATCCAAACCAGCTACGAACGCTTTAGACTCAATAATAATGGTCACCACTCGGGCCACGGGTATTACCGCGGCTGCTGGCACCCGTTTGCCCAGCCCTTATTCGCCATACCATTTAAAAATATGGCAAAAGTTCCTTCCTAAGAGGAAAGAACACTTGGGATTCCCTCATCACGCTTCCGCGCATTGTGGAGTTTTCGGGACTGCTGCACGCCGTAGCGCTGGGGTCCTTGTCTCAGTACCCCTCTGGGGGGAACCACTTCCATGGCCCCTACTGATCTTAGATTTGGTGAGCCGTTACCTCACCAACAGTCTAATCAGACATAGACCGATCGTAGAGCGGATTACAGCGGTATCAGCCATAATCCTTTCACAATAAAATCGTTTCAGACATTATTGCTATAGAGTATTAGCCTCAGTTTCCCGAGGGTATCCTCTTCATTACGGTACGTTATCTATGTGTTGCCTCAGCCGTACGCCATCCACCCTTACCGGATAGATAGGACTTGCATGTCTCATTCGAATCCCAATAGCAGTGACCTCCAGCAGGATCAACTGGAATTAGTGTGCTATTACCATCATACATGAACGTAAATTTCACGCACTCACGTTTGTCATCTGCCTGTTTTTAAGCAAGCATCCTATATGTCTGCATATGAAATGGTGTCTTCATAGCACCGATATATCGGCACTCCCTCACATCCGGGATATGCAAACATGTAGTTAATTGACTAAACCCCTTTATATACTTTTTCTTATTCGAATGTGTTTATTTTTTGAGCGTCAGCGAGTCTATCGCAGATTTTATCCTGGAAGCATATTCCTGCATCTCTTTCTCATCGTCGTATTTTTCCCTTGGCCACAGAAATCCGCGTATCTTTTTGTCTTTCATTCTTGGAGTCACGTGAACATGAAGATGCGGAATTTCCTGTCCTACTTTGTTGTTTACTACAATAAGTATACCATCGCTTTTGAGCCCGTTCTTAACGGCTTCTGACACCAATTTTACGCCAGAGAAAAGGTTCCTTACAGTCTTATCCGGTGCGTCGATTATCGTCTCATAGTGTTTCTTCGGTATAATCAAGCAGTCTCCTTTAAAAAGCGGATTTATATCCAGGAAGGCGATAGACTCATCGTCCTCAAATACCGTATACGAAGGAATCTTTTTTTCGGCTATCTTACAGAATATACATTCGTTATCCACGTAATTTTTTTACGTTGGTCATTTATATAACTAATCATTCAAACTAATGATGTCGTTTGGAGTTGTGTTTTTTATTTCGTTCAGAGCGCCGAAATCCCGCGAATAAATGTATGGGGTAAGGTCAAGATCCTCCGGGCTTTTCTGAAGCTGGCCGGTGTATACTTTGTGCATGTGCTTTTCAACCTCCGCGCAGTATTCTGACCACTTGATATTCAAAGACGAAACATATCTTCTCTCAACGTCTGTTGCAACTTTGTGGGCATGAGCGTAGGTGTATCCCTCATCTATAAGCCATTTCTCCACGAGCTCGTGGTGTCTTCCGATAGATTCGAGCGAGTTTAATATCCTTCCGTTTATTAGAATCAAAACAGGGAACGATGCGTCGACAAATATCTTATCTCCCATGAAAGAATAGCCGCCGGTGTATTTTATGTTGTAGCTGTTATCTATCAGCACGCCTTCTCCGCTCTTTGATGTTACGACTTCGCCAATGCCTTTCTTTTTGTAGTAAGCGTATTCATTATCAATATAGATATTACTATTCACTTTGATATCAATTTTTGAATTTATTTTGACAAACTTGGGTGTAATGTCCTCTATGGCGATTATACTGTACCGCTTTTCCTGGCCAAACTTCATCTTTTTATGGCTCACTACCCTGTATTTATCCATAAACATAGTAATTATTCATATTATTTATACTTTCTGTAATTTTTACTAAGAAATATTATAATATTTAAAGATTACTATTAAGTAGTTTTAATAAAAATACGTATTTTTAACATAAACTATAAATCCGAGCAACACAATGACTATGCATGATAAACATAGGATTGTACTACAAAACCAAACCGGGAAAAGAAAAGGAATTCGAGGAGACTTTCGAGGGAGTCGTAGAAAAATTAAAGTCATCGGGAGTTGTTATAGACGCGAAACTTTACAAAGAAATCGGCGGAGACAGTCAATACATGATTTACTCGGAGTGGAAGGATCTTGATTCGTTTAGGAACTTCATGCAGAGCAAAGAATTCTCGGAAACGACAAATCGGGGTAAATCCATTATAGAGGGAATCCCAAGACACAGAGTATTTTCCGAATTGAAAGAGTGATTATTTTTCTGCGGTCATACCGTTTGAGGCTAAAGTGTATTTTAGTAAAGTGGAGAGATATGCTGTTTCAGCCCAGAACAAACATGAGATCGGTTTCCCGTTGTTTTTCGCAAGATAGCCTGCTGTATCATTTATCGGGCCGGAAGGAATCTCCTGCTCGGGTATAGACCCGTCTTCATTTATTTTGGAGCTTATGTAATCGATTATTTTTTGTGCTTCCGGCAGCCTGTTTTTATCTATGTAGTATTGCGCCATTTGAAGAGCGAGGTGGTACCAGCGACCTCCCGCGAAATAAGTGTCCACGACATCTGAAAACTCATCAAAAAATTTGTATCTTATCGGTGCCATTTCGCCCGAGAACAGATGTTTTTCGATGGCCTTTACAGTATTTTCCTCGATTTTTGTTCCGGCGAAGCCAGCCGGCTTGAATGTATTGAATATCTCAATTTCTTCAGCGCCGATACTTCTGATTGCTTTTCCATATTCTATCTTCGATTTAGCCAAAAAGTCGCCTATCTCCGGGTCGCTGGATATGAAATAATTCGCAAGGAATTCCGATATCTTTTCTCTTTTTCTGACATCCAGCGGTATTCCCAGCATCTCAGAAAGCTTTGATGCATGGTTTAACCCGGAAGCCATGCTAGATACGGAATATGAATCTATTGTCTTACCGATCATTCTTTTTCCAATCGGAGTGTCTTCAACACCATGAAAATAATATTGTTCCCATGCGTCGGCGCACGGGGTTTGGTAAAAGTTCTCTATGTAGTCCACGAAAAATTGGAGATTTTTCCTAATTTTTTCTGTAAATTCTTTAAGACCGGAAGTCCCAAACCTATCTATGTGTTTTGCGGTCGCAATTATTATCAGCGGCACTGAATCGTACTGCATTAGCCAGCTTGTAGGCTCTAATACTGCAGAAATATCCGGTTTTGCCCTGACTACTGTTCCGCCCTCAGTAACATCAAACCTCGAGAGAACGTGATTTGACCCGAATTTTGAGATCTCATTTTTAACATCCCAGTTAATTCCAGCCTGCTCTATCTTTGTTCTCTCTCTGTCAAGGTAATCCCAGAGAGTCGATAGTACCTTTGGCGAGTAAGCCTTAAATTTATTAATTACCTGTGCAAACTCCGGATTATTCTCTAAACCCAATTCATTCGAATAAGCGACGAAATCGTCTATGTACATTACACCATAAGCCGTATCACGACACCATTCGTAGTTATACCAGGCATAATTCAAAGAAGCCGGGACTTTTATGTTGTTTCCTTTTTCAATGAAATGTCTGCTGGCCTCATTAGCTACACTAAGAAGTTTCTCAAGTTTTGAGTCTGAAAATGATAAAACAGAAGTCGCACCACTTAATTCAGAACGCCGAACTTTAGACTCAAACATACAAAAATAAAAAAAATAAACTATTGGCTGACCTTAGAAAAGGCCTTTTTTCTCTTTTATCGCTGCATTGACCTTTTCCATCACATCAGGGGGTATAGTCTCCATGTTGTGTTTTTCCTTTGCATGCGCCGCGATTTTCGGCAACAGCTCTTCCTTGGTCTTTGCATCGGTCTTAAAACCGCAGTCCATACCTATATCCTTACAGGCAAATGTATATTTCATAAGCTCACCTCTTTAATAATACTACAATTCCGGCTAATATAAACCTTGCTAAAACATTGTAAGTGATATCACTTTTATTGGAATTTGTTGCCTATTTTGGCTTTTTTCCTGTTTTGCTTTTTCTCTTAAATTTTGAATCCAATGTCAGATAGACCTCAACTACTTTCCTCAAAGCAGCGCTGCGCTTGTACCTATTCCCGCTTAGACCGGTCAAGCCGTCTATGTACTTGATTTCTGGACCGCTCAGCTTGAAATCCGCGGCTTCTACATCTTCAAGCATGTGCTTTGGACTGCTGGCCTTCGGTATCGGTATGACGCCTTTTTTCATTATTAGCCAATTTAACATCACCTGCGCCGATGTTTTGCTGTATCTCTTGCCTATTTTACCTAATTCTTCGAGAAGCCATGAATACCTTCCTTTGAGTGCGTTTCCATGAGCTAGCGGACTATAAGCTATCAGAGTAATTTTCTGCTTGTGGAGGTAATCCAAAAGCTCTTTCTCGGGATCACGGTCGAGTATATTGTATTTTACTTGATTTGAGACTATATCATATTTTGACATAGCATTCTGGGCGTCTATCAGCTGCTTTTTGCTGAAGTTGCTCACGCCTATATACCTTATCTTCCCATCGGAAACGAGCTTCTCCATAGCGGACATAGTCTCTTTTATATCTACAGACGGGTTTGGCCAGTGAAGTTGATAAAGATCTACTTGCTTCAATCCAAGCCT
>JAMCRB010000019.1 GCA_023380435.1 Candidatus Parvarchaeota archaeon
CTCACAATAGATGATATAATAGACACTGTGCACATGTTCCCGACGCTGAGTGAAATAATGAAACTCGGGGCTTTATCATTTTACCACAATGTAGAGGATCTAAGCTGCTGCAGCGAATAATGAGCAGGATAGATGCTTTAAATTGTCAGAGATTATGTATGTAATCCGCAATGGAGTTTGCTACTATCTCCCAATTGTTCGGCCTTAATCCCAACGGGATATAGTTGTTTACCCTTGGGGCTATATATGAGTGCTTCAGCGTTCGCAATTTTTCCTCTATAGCGGGCAGGACGCTTACAAGATCCAGTTTTTTGTACTCAAAGAAGCGGGTGCTTGTTTGGTAAAACTTCTTCTTATCAGCGAGGCCAAGACTATAGAATATGTCATAAAGGTCCTTTCCCTCGGTACGCCTATAAACGGCATAAAGTTTTCTGGCCAGAAGCTCCTCGAGGCTGTAAACGTTTAGACCGTAAGCCCTTTCCGAGCTGAAAGTAGAAGTTATCTCTATCTGGCTAAACTCTGACCTTTTAGGCGCTATTTCATTAAAAGCTATATCAAGCCTAACTTTATCCTCTATGCCTGGCTGCTTGTATTTGAGGTCGGTCTGGTAGTATACTTTAAGCAGCCTTTTTTCTACACCGAAAAAATCATCGGCTTTTGCGATCACTCTATCCACCAAGGCAATCAATTCATTTATTCCTATTTTGAACGTCAATTCAAAATCAGCATCCTCGGAGAACCTCGCCTTTTCCTTCAGGTATACTTTGTTTATTGCTGTGCCCCCCGTCAGTATCAATTCTTTATTTGTGTACATAGAGATGTACTGTAGAAGTCGCATCAGGTAATGGTCCTTTATGATAAAATTCGTCGACAATCCGAGTTTAGAGGCAATAACAGCATAAGTTGATTCATCCATAATCCATCTTGCCGAACAAGTCTCCTTCTCCTATATAGCTTACTACATGCCACTTCCTTATAAATTTCCCATTATGGCCGCTGCCTAGCTTTACAATCTGTTTTCCAAAGTTTAGGCCTTTTAGTACGCTTTCCGGGACAGTGCCGGCTGCAAAGCTGTTTAGCGTATCCAGCAGAAATCCGACTTTTCTGCAGAAACCGCTTTTACCGAATTTCTTCGCATAAAACAAAAACATTTTCCAATCATCGCTGTCCAAATTAAGCCTCGGAATCGCTGCAATGAGATTTGAATAACCTCCGCTGTACTCCGGGAGATAAAAATTATCGTATAAGGTCTTTGCCTTAGATGAAACGAAGTAGCCATTGAACGGTACTTCGCCGGTCGCTCTCGTGCCCAACGCTACGGCTTTTACCTCTATGCCCCTGGAAAGTGGCCTGAGAGCGGAGGTTTCTTTCGTGCACACGAATATAGTGGAAGGATACTCATCCATTGCACCATATACATACAAGGCCGAAGAAAAGCCAAGATAGCCTCTAAATATGTTAGTTGCGACCAAAAAAGGATCGTTTAATACCTTAAGTTTTGGTGAATTTACTAAATAAACTCCTCTCTTTAATCTGGTAAGCCACCCCTTTCTGTTCATGCTGGACAGGACAGCCGGCAGATAAGTCTTTTTAAGATGGACGAGGTTCAGAATTGCATTGACATCATAAATCATGCCGACTTCCAAATTGAAGTAGACTTCCTGCTCTCTTCCGGATAATTTGTTTTTCATACTAAATTAATATATGATTTTTATAGTATTAATAGTTATAAAACAATTTGAATTTTGTACCTTATAACCAGGGTTTGGATATGCCGCAGGATTATTTCTTTCTTGGGAAAAATGAGACCAATGGGACGCTTATTGGGGGAACATGTGTAAATGTCGGTTGCGTTCCAAGTAAAAGACTGATAACGATTGGAAATTTTATGGACGGGATTAACATCAATAGATTTGACGGACTGCGTGCCTCTTGCGCATTGAGACATAAGCATTGGTTACGTATGTTTTAACTTTCTCCAGGTTTAATACTGAGTCGCCGCTTTCATCACTTAACTTATCCCTTAAACCCCCCTCTGCATCTATTGATATTCCTGTTGATGGCAGCATTGAGATTATGGCGCCTACGTTTTCTCCGCATAGGCCGCCTGCAAATCCTACACTGCCATTAAAACCGGCTGATTTCAAGGCATTGTATATCTCAGTAGAACGGTTTATGTCGAACGGCTGCCCCTTTCCACCAGAGGGGTCTATAAGAACGTGTTCGACGTAGGGGTAATCATTTTTTACCTTATTCGAAACCTGTTGTGCGCTCATCCCGTTGGTTGCTCCACCGGGTAATTGCAGTATTATTTTAAGTCTTGGAAAGTTTTCTTTTATTTTGAGGACTTCCTCTTTTGGCGGCCATACGGAATTTAATTGCACGCCGTCGCACAGTTCTCTTTCATATATGTCATTTAGTTTAAGTACTTTAGAGATCTCTTCATAAAGCTGCGACGTGTTTTTTGTGTAATAATGTATGGTAACAAACGCGTTCGTATCTTTTTTTGCTTCGGAAAGTAGAGCGGATAAATCCCTCAGCTTCGGGTGTTTTCTGTCTCCTGGGTTAAAGCCATACTCTAGACACTTGTAAGACACCAGAAAACCCAGCATGGGCACGTGTAAACAACCTTTATACCGCGCCGCATTAAAGTACTTTAAAGTAGAAGTTACTTCATTGAGTGTGGTTAGGCCGGTTACGCCGATATATGGACTCTCTCCTACATCTTTATGTTCTTTTGAAGGCATATGCCTGCTTATTCTCCGTCTAATATAAATTTTATATGACTTATAACCAGGGTTTGGATATGCCGCAGGATTATTTCTTTCTGTTGTATACGTTGTGTATAGAGTAAAGGAAAGACACGAAAAGCGAGACCAAAAGCAATGTCACTGCAAGAGAGATGGCGAAAGTAGAAGAAGTGCCGGCAGCGCCGAAACCAAACAGGTATGTCAGGCCCGTGGAAGTCCCTATACCGGTCGAATACTGGCTCAAAGGAAGCGCGAGGAATGCATCCAATAGTATTACTATCACCCCAAGGATAGACCAGATTGCCAAAAAGTAATTGTTTTGCTTCTCATAGAATAAGTACAGGACCAGTAGTATTATGTTTACCATTGTAAATGCAAGCAGGCCTGCCCAGTGTATAACGCCGTATGTCTGTATCTGCGTATCGAACATCAGCAGGTATAACGCAGCCAATATTGATATGAGAAGAGAGAAAGTAAGGACCGATTTTGAAGCACCTTTTCTAGCCGAGAATTTCTTGCTCCTGCTCAGGTATTTTGCCACCCCAAAACCTATGATAACTGCTATTATTGCCATTATCAGAACGAAAGGCCAGCTGACTAAGCTCGATGCAGAGAAGCTGTAGGTCGATGAGGAGGTTATGTTCGTAGGATAACCCGTCGAGCCGTAGCCTTGAAAAGCTAGTAGTGGATTTATCATCTTATTATTAGGAAATAATCATATTTAAACGTTAAATAGAAAGGCATCGTGATAGTTTAATGGACAGCGCAGATGAGGGGTCTCCCAATGCTTTTCCTGCCGGCATAAAAGCATGGGTAAATGAAATAAAGAAGCTCACAAACCCCGATCAAGTCTATTGGTGCAATGGCTCAGAAGAAGAAAACGAGCGGCTGCTATCCGAGCTCGTCGAGACAAAAAATATCATCAAACTTAACGAATCCTCTTATCCGGGATGCTATCTTTACAGGACAAGCATAAACGATGTCGCAAGGGTAGAGGACAGGACGTTCATATGCACGGATGATGAAGAAGAAGCCGGGCCGACAAACAACTGGATGGACAAGAAAAAGGCCTTTGGCCTTCTAAACGGGCTTTTTAGCGGGGTAATGAAAGGCAGAAAGATGTATGTTGTCCCTTACCTGATGGGGCCGGTTGGCTCTAAATTCTCGCAGGTGGGTGTAGAGATAACTGACAGCGCGTATGTGGTCGTGAATATGCGTATCCTGACCAGGCTTGGTATCGTAGCGCTTGACGAGCTGAGAAACAAAAAGGAATTCATAAAAGGGGTCCATTCTACCGGCAGCCTGAGCCTTAAGGACAGGTACATCTGCCATTTTCCTGATGAAAGGCTCATAATGAGCATAAACACGGCATATGGGGGGAATGCTATGCTCAGCAAAAAGCCGCATGCGCTTAGAATATCCAGTATCACTGCCCGCGATGAAGGCTGGCTGGCAGAACATATGTTTCTTCTCGAGGTCAATGACCGAAAATCCGGAAAAAAGTATTATTTTAGCGGCGCGCTTCCAAGCGCCAGCGGTAAGACGAACCTTGCGATGATAAAACCGCCCGGCGGCTTTTCGGACTTCGATGCTAAAACCGTAGGGGATGACATAAGCTGGCTTTTCGAGTCAAACGGGGAAATCAGGGCAATAAACCCGGAGAATGGATTCTTTGGCGTAGCATACGGCACCAGCCCG
>JAMCRB010000020.1 GCA_023380435.1 Candidatus Parvarchaeota archaeon
GTACCGGCTGCTGATTGACTGCCGTAACAATATTTGCGGTCGCACTGCTCATCAGATATCCGGCAGTGACAGATAGTACTACTGCTACTATCGGGACCAATACAAGGTCTATCAGCGTCACTTGAGCTCTTCTCGATATTTTTTTAGTCATAAGGTGGTATCCCATATGTTATTTGAACCGACAGTACTCCGCTATTCTCGTACTGTGGCTGTCCATCGACGTTTGGGAATTCTATTTCGACCGGGAAAGATTCCGTATATGTATTCTCATTGTAAAAAAGACTCGTCACTGAATATTGCGGCAGGATATCATTGTGTGAATTCGATCCGAGAGCGACTATCACATTTAGAGTAAGGGTGCCAAAACTTGCTGCCCTTAAAGCTATAGAGAGCCCGACACTGGCCCCAAGCGCGACGTACTCCGCATATCTTGCAGCTGTAGCAACGCTGTTTTCAAAGGCATAGAATTTAGCGCCGTAACTGAACTGGTTGTAGTTTGAAAGGTGTATCGAGCCTGTACTTCCCAAGTTACTAGGGTCCTGCGTGTCAGTTAAAGTTACTGACACTCCGGCGACAGCGGCAAGCTTATTTTGGAGGAGAGGAACGTCTGTCGCCCCTCCAAAGTATATATATTGTAGACATGAAAGAAATCCGCTACTGGTAAACTTTGATAAGCTGACTACGCCCGGCTGAACGTCAGATTCAGAGTAAAGAGGGCCGCCTGCTACTCCGAGGTTATTGTTGTAATAATTTATATTGTCTGTATAAGCGAAACAGTTTGGGGAAGTTATAAGTCTGGCGCCTGCTCCAGTTGCAAGCGATTCGGCGTTCGCAAAAACTCCGACAGCATTTATCTGCGATATTGAAAATGACAACACTATCAGGAGCAGGGCAAATGAAGTTATCACTATCGCCGCATTCGCAAAAGACATTATGTCTACTAGTCCCATACTACCACTTCGCCTCCCCGGAAAGCCTGAATAGCCCGCCAAGAGTGCTGTTACTGTTCGGGAAAACCCCGAAAATAATCTTATTACTTATGAATTTCACGCTTAGATTGGTGCCGCCGTTTGCCGTGGTGGTCGGAGTCACCTCAAAGGTAACGTTTGCATAATCTGTCTGGTAGAAAGAAGAGTTTGGAGCTATATAACCAATTAAACCAAGAGCAGCGTCTAACTGCGCAAACGCGGTTGACAACCCTATTTGTAATCTTGGAGTCTGACCACCCAAGGCGTTTGCAATCGCCCCAACAACTGGAGAATCTACACCAAAGTCCAGAGTCACAGAAGGTGCCTGGCCGCCTATGAAGTTTTCCCCGGTTGTCGAATAGGCAGATGGAGGAATCGAAAAGCCGATCTCATTCTGATTAACCAAGAAAAACGCATTTTTGCCTATTTCTGACGGTATACTGAACGAACTTTTCGCTCCTTTTTCCATGCTAGTATTAAAGTTTATGTTGTATTCTCCACCGGATTGGGCAGAGATATTTATGCACGTATCCGGCAGGCCATACTCCGTTAGATAGTTAGAGCCGTCTACGTTCGTCTGCGAGATTATTGGAGACCCGTATGAGTCTGTCAAAACATTCGACAAGCAGACTGCATTGTCTTCAGATGAGTTCGAGAATGATATTGCATACTGTGGGGGAAGAAGAATGCTAACGTTTCTTGGAGATTTAGAGTTTAGGATATTGTCGAAAAATTGGCCGAAAGAAACGGGATAAAGCTGGCTTTGAGGGGAGCACATTGTATTATAAAGACCCTGGCTTATAGAGAAATTTATATCTCCGCCTTGTAAAGGATTAAGCAGGCTCTTTAGCGGCTCTCCTGGCACGCTGGCTGACTGAGCCATGCTGCAAAGGTCCGACATGTCTGATATCACTGGAGCCGATGCTGTAGTTGGGCGTCCGCTGGATTCGCCTGTTACGTATGCTTCGCCGCCGTAGCCGACGAAATATGTCCCTAGATTGTCTACAACATTAGCCTTTGCGTAAACGTTTATCAAAGTAGTCAGCGCGCCGACTATCGATGCCCCGTTGCTGAAATCACTTGATAGGCCGGTATAGCTGTTTGCATTAAATGCCTCTGGCAGCGTACCAAGACACGATGCGGTCCTGCCGTAGACCAAAAAGGCTGTCTGTGAATCGGCGAATATGGTTGAAAGCAGCGGGTCGCCCAAAGCAGAGACCGTTATGCCCGCGGATGAAGACCCGAGGTAAGCTGGCCCGGCGAACGAACCTTTTGATGATATCTCCGACGGGACACTTTCGCCGCCTATCGGAGTAGAGTAAGGGTTGGAGGTATTCGAAGAGGCAGCGTACGAAGCGAGCTCGGTAAGTGCATTTCTCTCGACTGAAACCTCATTTGCCGCAGTGCTCTCAGCAATGACTTTGCTTAAACCATTCGGTAGTGAACTTAGAGAATTAGCGGCGGATAGACTTTGAAAGAAGTTTTCGGCATAAGCCGCTGTGGCTATCTGATTTTTGCTCAGAGGGCCCAATGTGCTAAGTCCAGAAAGTGCCTGGCCTAAAACAGCGCCGGCTGATCCTGAGAACGATGATATTCCACTAGCTATAGCTTTTGAATTCGATGCAAGCCAAAAAGCGGTTAGTGGCACACCATAGTTGACTAACAAACCGATTCCAACCTTTCTTAGGCCGGACAATAGACTAAGGCTGTTGGCAGTTGCTGCATCGCCGGAGCTTACTATTTCATCGATTGTATCTGGAGGGATATAGTCTAGCTTTGGAAGGAACTCTGCATCTTGTATGTCGGAAGTGTCTTTAAAGAAGGTGGAAAGCGTCTGGGCCCCAACTTCGCCCTCCAGACTTAGAATCGGAAGGTGGAATGCCACAGAAGATTCGGAGAAAGCAGGGTTTATTTCGCTGAGGCCGCCGCTTATCGCTTCCGAGAGCTTAATCAAGTCGTCGTCCGATAGAGTTTGTTCCAGGTTAGTTAAGACTAATTTAGTCTGCGAATTAGCAATGTATGTCCCATGCACTAGATTTCCGTCCTCGCCCAAAAAGTCAAAACTACCGGAATAGACCTGGGCTGCCTCGCTGGCAGCTTCTGCGCTTGAGTCGGTGACTTCTGTCGCTGTTTCCGTAGCGGAAGTGGCCTGCTTGGCTTTTGAAGTCCCGGGAGGGCCCGTCGCAATCAGAAGACAGACTGCTACACTGAAAATATTCTTGCCGCTGTCAAGAGTCGGCCCGGTTGCATAGGAAAGATTGTATATTTTCGAGCCACCGTTGCATGTATAAGCTCCGATGGCAGGCTGCCAGGTACATACAGAAGAATTACCGGAAAGAGAGATTGACATCCCGGATGGCGCAGAGTAGAGCGAGTTTACGACAGCCCCCATATTGTCCGCAAAAAGCTGTAGGGAATTGGATCCGTTTTGAAATATTATGCCCTGCAAGTCCGCAAAATAGATACCGACTAGGAGAAAAGCCACTGAAAGCACAAGCACAGCTATGCCTATGACTATCTGAGTCCGTCTTCTAGCCATAGTATCTTATTTAAACTCAAGATATTAATAGTTTAAAAAAATAATTTGTTAGAATCAAAAATGTATAGCAACTAATTTATCGCGGGTTAAGACTGTGCGGACGAACCTATATTGTACTTTTTGACGAATTTCATGCCATATGACATCAGCGCGTTAAAATCGCCGCAGAACCTGTACCCTGGCTGCTGATAGTTTATTAATAACGCGCGTATGTAAGTCGAATCTACGACGTTCATAAACTCGTATACTCCAGCTTCCGAGCAGAGCTCGTCCAGCTTTTTCCTGCTGGTATTGGCGAGGTCAACATACTCCGCCCTTTTCCTGTCATAAGCTCTCTGTGTGAACTTACCAACATTCTTGTCGATGCCTATGACGCCCTGCTCGCCGGTAAGCAGTTTATTCTCCTGCTCGGCTATCCTTGGAATGTAAGATGCGATTTTCTTCACTCTTTCAACGTTCGATTGGTCGTTCAGATAAGTGGAAAAGAGCGGTTTTATAGGGTCGGGTGCCGGGTTTGCGAGAGCCTCGGCTAAAGAATAATAGACTCCGCGTATAAGAAATTTGAATGTAAAGGCTTTTTGGACGCTAACTCCGCACTCCTGGCATTTAGAGTAAGTGTCTGTTATGGCTCTTCCAAGGAGGCTGTTGAGCCCGTTCCCGGATAAAGACTGCGGAACTTTTTTAGTGGTTTCTTCCATATCCACTTTAAAATAGAGAATAACTTATATAAAAGCTTTTAGTCCAAATAAAGCTCAATCGAGACTCCTCCACATATATATTGTTGCAATAGTGCGGTACGGTCTCCATTTCTCTGCTATTGCCAGTAGTTTCTTCTTGTCCGGAAGAGAGTCCAAAGA
>JAMCRB010000021.1 GCA_023380435.1 Candidatus Parvarchaeota archaeon
AAAGGATATTACAGGGAGTGGGTTTAGCTATAAGCGCAAAAAAGGTGATGTTCGTTGAATCCACCAAAGCAGGGCAAACATACGGCGCAAAAATGTTGAAAAAGGCGATGGAAAGCAAGGGAATATCAGTCTACTCGATTGTTGCTGATGAGATTAACTTTAACAGACTAAACGAATTTAGGGACATAGACGTCTTCATCAGCACCGCGTGCCAGAGGATTGCAATAGACGAGATGGATAAAGTAGAAAAACCTATAATAAACGCAGAGGACCTGGAAAGTTACTTTTTAAAGTAGATTACGAAAGCGCTTTTACTATCTCATCGGTACTCAGTACATCAAAAAGTTTTTTCATATTGGCGAGAGAGCGCTCATGAGCCGCCCGGTCTGCGGAGGAAGAAGCATCTGAGTCTACGACTACATAGAAACCTCTGTTGGAAGCGTCTCTTGCAGTCGATTCAACGCCTATCTCTGTGGCTATACCTGCGATTATAATGGTCTCGAGTCTTGCATTCCTCATCATCAACTCAAAGTTGGTGCCGATGAATATGCTTGCAGTATTCTTGTTTAATACAATTTCTCTATCTTCAGGTTTAATAGCCAAGTCAAATGCCTCTTTTGGGAGTTGCGACATGTTAAACTTCATTTTGCTCGACGAATATTTTCTGGCAGGAGATTCAAAGTCCGGCGGTAATGGAGTTATCTTCGTAAAAAATACGCGCATATTCTTCGAACGCGCTGCGGCCAGAAGCTCGTTTATTTTTGATAAGAATTCATCTTTATTGTAAACGTTATCGACCAGCATTTTCTGTACATCCCAGATTATTAAAGCGGTGTGCTGTGGGTTGAGGATCTCCTTTATATCACTGTAAAAACCTTTTTCCATTGGTAGAGTATAAGCTAATAAAATATAAACTTTGCTTTTTAGAATTCTATCGATTTATAAAAGAATATATTGAGGCAAAAATTAATGATAGAATGGACAAAATAAAAAATTATGCCAAAGCCAAGAGGATAAAAATAAACCTATCGAAAAAAATAATCAATTCAATAGCCGCGGGCGTGACGATAGGTTTGATAGTGCTCATAATGGAATCGCTGCGTTTTGATCATACTTACGGGCTCGGTTCAAGTGCGATAATATACGCATCGATAGGCGCATCAGCTTTCATCCTTTTTGTCATGCCAAAAAGCCGTGCTGCTGCAAAATCGTCGGTGATAATAAGCTACATCATCGCAGGGTTTGTTGGATATTTTTCGTACTACTCCTCAACTTATATAGGGCTGGCGGCTGCCGCGGCATTAACTGTAGGGCTGACTGGGATACTTATGGTATTATCGGGCAAAGAACATCCGCCTGCAGTAGGATTAGCCCTTGCATTCGTCCTGTTCAAAGTAGGATTAACGGGAGTATTATTGGTGATACTACTGGGTTTTCTTATAGTTGGAATATCATATGTTTTGGGTATTTTTATAAAAGACGTTGAAAAGGAAATTTAGATACTAAACCTGAGCTAAAATCTGCCCCCGCTGGAATTTGAATCCAGATATCAGGCTTCGCAGGCCTGCGTTCTGTCCAAGTTAGACTACGGGAGCTCTAAAGACCCATCTCTTGCTTGACCTGCTTTATCGCAGCAATCCTCTTATCAAGCGACGGGTGAGTGGAAAAAAGATTCAGCAGCGAATGTCCTGTAAAATTGTTGACTATGAATAATGAGGAATAAGCGGATTGCTGAGGAGCTGCGGTCCTCTTTGTAATAGGGGTTTTTGCAGGTTTGCTTATTTTTTCCAGTGAAGATATCAATTCATCCGGTTTTTTTACAAGCTTAACGCTGCCTATATCGGCGTCCAATTCTCTGCTCCTGGATATACCTAGCTGCACAAACATGGCTCCCATCGGTATGAGTATTGCTGCCAATATAAGAAGATAACTTGAGCTGCTGTTTCTGCCTTCCATACCTCCAAATAACTCAGAGAATATTATTATGTTGCCTAAGTAAGAGATTATCATCGCTATTGTAGCCGCGATTGTGGTTATTAGGATGTCATCGTGAGTTATATGGCTGATTTCGTGTCCTATAACCGCTTCGAGCTCGGCATCGTCCAGCATATCTAAAATCTTTGAAGTTGCGACAACGACCGCATGATCTTTATTCCGTCCTGTTGCAAATGCGTTTGGAACGTCTGACTTCATTATACCTACCCGTGGCATTGGAATGCCTGCTTTTTCTGCGGTTTTTTTGACTATGTCATAGAATCTTGGATTGTCCGATCTTTGGATTATCACCGTTTTCGTGCTTTTGATAGCTATAGAATCGCTCTTGTAATACGAGAATACGTTTATGCCCACTGCAAGCACAAAGAATATTGATATCCATAGAATAAAGTTACCCAAGAAAAATCCTATTATCGCACCGAATACTATGAATAACAGCGCCAAAATCGAAAAAAGCAGGGTGATTTTTGCAATGCTCATAGAGTTATAACCTAAGTGAATTAATTTAAGCCTTTCCCTAATAACTTTTAAGTAATTTTCGCCACGACTGCACTAAGTTCTGGTAACTATATCCAAACTCCTCAGCAAACGATACTAGTTGCATCGATGATTTTATTGACTGACGGCTATCTGCAAAAGACACAAACAAAGAAGGAACCGAGTAATCATTGCACAACACTGCGTTTCTATAGAAGCTTTTGTATACTTTGTGGATGTCTTCCGCTTCTGTAAGAGAGCTGAATTTGAACATTACAAACATCCCGTTCTCCTTCAGTTTTCTGCACAGCCCCTTGTCGAGGGAAAAGCCATTTTTCTCCAGGTCTGTGACTATATTGTACTTTCCCTTTCTGATTACAAAATCATAGTCCGCACCATTGTATACTGTCAGCGGAAACTCCTTCTCATCGCTGTACCTGTGAATCTTTCCATCCTTGAGATAAAAAAGTTCGTCTACTCCAAAATTTTTTATATAATCAAAGATTTCGTCATCCTTATCGCTAGTTATGTCCCCCAACATAATACTGCTAGGAAAAGCTTATATTTATATAAGCGGAGAGTAAAAGTAATATAAAAGTAATATTAAAAATGTATGGCTGAAAGATCAAACCCTGTCGCGGATTCAAGACTGTTCAAGGACGTTTACGTATGCAGGAACTGCAATGCAAAAATAAGAGTTTCGAATCCGAAGCTTTTAAGGCCGAACGTAGTCCGGTGCAGGAATTGCGGCTCGCTTGCATTAAGACCTAAGCACAAGGAAATCAAGAAACTGAAGGTCTAGGGGAAAGTTTAATGCCGTTTGCAACTTTTTTTTACGCAAATGAGAACAACATTCTAGCACTGATAGTCTTCTTTCTTATAGGCCTTTTCGTTATAATAAACAGGAGAAAATTCTCGGTAGAAGGAAAGATAATGTTCATCTACAGGACAAAACTTGGCCTAAAGATAATGAAAAGCCTGTCTAGATTCAAAAAAATAGTAAATGTATATGGGATAATCGGAGTCTTTGTTGGTGTAGCTGCGATAGTTCTGACAGTCTATCTTGTGATACCTTACTTCCATTCGGTTATAACCGCCCCCTCAACGACAGAAGCGGGGGCAACACTAGTCCTTCCGATATCAGGAGTCCCAGGAATCGTTGGCGTACCGATACTTTACTGGCTTATTGCCCTTGTAGTAGTGGTCACCACGCATGAAGCATCACATGGAATCGTAGCTTTATCAAAAAAAATAAAACTTAAATCATCTGGTTTCGGCTTCTTTCTCGGTATACTCCCTCTTGCATTTGTTGAGCCAAACCCGAAAAGCTTTGAAAAAGCAAAGAGATTTGATAGGCTTAAGGTCCTAGCTGCAGGTTCTTTTACAAACATATTGACTGGCGTGGTTTTTCTGGTGCTGTTCCTCCTTCTTTCAAACTATATAGTTTCATCAAATTCAATAGCTTACCTGCCTCTCTATCTTCACGTCGCTTCTGTAACTCCCGGCGGACCGGCAAACGTATCCGGGCTGGTGACTGGGGATACGATATCGGCGATTGACGGCCAGAAGTTTAATTCAACTTCGCAATTTTTTAATGACATATCAGCAAAACAGGGCGGAAGCGTGACTTTTACAACGACTAACGGCGATAATTACACACTCAAAAAAGAGTACAATGCTTCATTTGTGTTTCCTGCATACACTGACTACTTTGGGGTCTCAGGAAGTATATCATACATAAACAAGACTTTTTTCACCATAGAAAGCCTGGAAAAGCCGTATCTTGGGTTTACCGGCATAATCGAAGGGCCTCCAAGCGGATTTTTGATAGCGCCATTCAGCTCAAACATAGCGGCAGGGCCGTCTTTTTCCGACCAGGCGCTTTTCTGGCTTGACGGGCTTTTCTTCTGGCTACTTATAATAGCTTTTGGTCTCGGATTGGCAAACTTCCTGCCGATTTTCTACATAACGGACGGCTGCAAAATGGTATACGAGCTTCTCGGATACGCCATAAAAAACAAAGTGACACAGATGAAAGTCACAAACATAATAATAATAGCCTTTTCGATTCTGTTCCTGTTGCTGACGCCCCTCGGCACGGCGCTTTTCAAAGCACTGTAAGAAAGCAATAAATAAGATAAAATGCATGATTTCCCATGGCAAAAAGAAAGATTAAGACCAAACATCCGCAAAAGCACAGGGCAAATAAAAGCAAAATACACAGAAAACCAAAGGCAAAGGTCTTTGTAGTAAACGTAAAAAAACTTTTCGGAATAGAAGAGGCAGTAAAATATCTGCTAGACCTGAGCGGTGATAAGGGGATAGAAGTTTTTAAGTACCTGATAACACACGGGGAGATGGAGGAAAATCTGCTTGCAAAGCGGATGAAATTCAACAGGGCCAATGCCATAAGAAAATATCTTTACAAGCTATACAACAAGAACCTGGTCTCTTATATCAGAGTAAGAAAAGGATCAAAAGCGTGGTATACGTACTACTGGAAAGCGAACCCGGAGAGGCTGGTTTTCCTGCTAAAAGGGATTTATGAAGAGGAGATAAAACAGGCGAAAAAGTCGATAGAACTCAATAAAACTGCTGATTTCTACGTATGCGAGGTCTGCAACAGACGCTATAGCCTAAACGAAGCTCTCGAGAACGACTTCAGGTGCTCCAATTGCGGAGGGAACCTTCAGCATCTCGAAAATGCGCTGTTCATAAGCGATAAGGAGAACAGGATAAAGTTCCTGAACAAAAAGATAGCGAATCTTGACAAACTGGTAAGGGAAAAATAAGCGGATTATCCGACTGACCCCAACGTGCATGTGTTACTAACGTAAACCGTATTTGCATTGCCGCAGATTGACTCATTCTGCGAAGCCGAAACAGCGCAAGAATATCCGTAGCTTATGTTTTCGTAAAGGCATGACCCCGATATTGACGAAGAAGAAGTCGCGTTTTGTATAGCGTGCCTGCACGCTAGCTCACATAGGCCTATGGCGATGGACCTGTGGTTTTCGTATGGATTGGTGTAAAATATCACTGCAATCACGACTAGCAGGAGTATTATGATCAAACTTATAGAGTAAGCTTTCTCCATATTAGACTATGCCCCTAAATCTATATAAGGCTTAAAATGGATTAAGTTTTTATAAGCGCATCTACATATAAACATATGCTAAGGAGAGTTTCAGCGCTGATAATAAGGGATGATTTCGTTCTCCTTGTAAAACTCAAAGAACAGGACAGACTCATCCCCAGGGCGACGTGGGTTTTCCCGTTTATAGACCTCGATCCGGATGCAAGTCCTAGGAAGGCTATCAGCGACATGCTCTCAAAGTTCAAAATAGATTACTCGATGACCGACAAGGTTTTTAAATACTCCCCGAGCGAAAACCCAAAACTTAACTATTTCCTGTACGTCGTAAAATATTCGTCCGGAGACCCGGATGTAACGAGCAGCTTCCAGACGTATAAGTGGGTCAAAATAAACGACATAACGGCTTACTCCACGTCTTTCATGGACGGGAATGTATCAAAATACCTAAATGAGATAGTAGAGAAAAACGAAAAAAGACGGCCTGTAGAACCGTTCTGAAGCGCGGCCAATCAGCCGTACATATTCTCTGTGTCTTCGGATTGCTTTGGACGCTGTACCCTCTTAAGGAGTTCGTTTATCTTGTTTATTGTCTTCTTGTATTCGGAGACTAATTTGCTCGTGTCCACTTTTATTCCGATCATCTGGCTTAATACAGATATCAGAGCCGATGCCGCAATCCCATCGGGTATGCTTGAATGGGTCTCTGCCATCAATATGGCCATCGGTATCCCAAGCTCCTTGGTCATGAAGGAAAGATGTGCATTCACTCCGATTATAGCCCCTTCTTCCAGTTTTTTAGCGCCGTCGATCTTCAGCTTTGAATCGTTTGAAGCGTAGTAGACCTGGCTGCCCTCCCTTGCCGAATCTGCATTTATCCCATCCAGAGCTATTATTTTTTTGGGCTTTAATTTCTTGCATATACTGCTTATCTGGCCCACTAATCCCTCGACTGCCGATTGCATTAGCGGAAACTGCGAAGCAATGAAAATTGCAGAGCCGCTAGACAGGATTCTTATAGGTGACTGTATCAGCCCATCGGATACGTCGCCGAATTCACGCATAGAATCAAGATTTATGCCGCCGATGTCCTTTATGACCTTTTGTTCTTCAAGGTACTTTACCGCCAAAAAAGATATGTAGCCGGCCGTCTGGAATGCTGTTATGACGAAATCTACTTCTTTCAGCGGTTCATCGAGATAGTACGAATCCATCCTATTATTAGCACTCTTATCATTATAAGCCTTATGGATTGACGTCAGATGCCGAGTATCTTCAGGACAGGTATGTAACCGAGTAACATCAAAGCGGACATCGCAGCGGACACGCCGAATGAAGCCGCCCAATAGACTTTATTCCATCTGAATACTTTCGCCCCGTCCAAAGCTATTGAGTTCGGATTTCCGAGCGGCAGCAGATTAAACGCGGCCAGATAGAAGTTTATATACGTTCCAAGGCCGAATATCAGCAGTATAAATTTTGTAACAAAATCAATCCCGATGTACGGTATTACATCAAGGAATATATAAAAAAGCGCCAGGAAGATCGTTCCAAAAACAAGATTAATCGCCGGCCCAGCGAATGAGATTATCCCATATCGGTCCCTAAAGCCCTTCGGGTCTAAATACGGTTCCTGCGGGTCTGGCTGGAAGTACGTTGCGCCGGGTGCCGCAAATAGTATTCCGATAAGAAAGGCCCCTATCAGGGCGATCATCAGAAAAGGCATCCAGACTATAAATTCAGCTTTGTAACCGAATTTCTGGGCCTCAAACTTGTGCATCAATTCGTGCATTATAAATGCAGGCCCCAAAACTATCGCCGATGCAGCGATGTAAAGAAGATAAAATGAATTAAAGGCAGGGTATAAGACATATCCAAATGCGACAGCAAGAACAATCCATGCCAATAGTATATTTCCCACCTCGCGTCTCGAAAACCTCTCCTTAAAGTTTTTAAATCTGAGCGGAGCTCGCATTCCACTGGCCTTTTTAGAGTAATCCAGGCCTATGACTTTCTCCCAAGGCTGTTTTTTGTACCTAAAAACGTGCGTCAGCGATTTTTTCCTGACTATCTTTACTTTTCCTTTGGCCATATTCTTAACTTCTTAACTTCATTATATATAAACAGCAATTCATCTACTTCGAAGAAAAATACCTTGGTCCTTAGGGTGCTTTCATTTAGACCGGAGACTTTACTCCTGAAATCGTCTTTATCTTTGACGTTCAGGCTGGCCCGGCTGTCCATCAGAGCAGAGTATAGGTTTTTCTTTTTGTGCTGGAACAAAAGCTTTGCAAACGATAAAAAACTTCTGTCTATTTCGATTTTTTTAGGCTCCAACTTTATTATCACCGAGTCCACGGCCGGCTTCGGCCTGAAAGAGCTTTTACTGACCTGCGACACAAACGATGGGTTTGACGCGTATTGCGCAAAAACAGACAGCATCGAGTAGTCTCTGACGCCCGGTATTGAAACCATCCTTTCGCCGAACTCTTTCTGGTACATTAAGACTGCAAGAGAATCCTTCTTTTTGTTTAAGAAAAGTATTATTTTTTCGGTTATTGGCGAAGAAATGGCATACGGAAGATTTGATATTATCTTGTTCACATCATTTGGGAAATCGTATTTCAGTGCATCCTCGTTTACATACTCTATGTTTTTCAGGTCCCGGAGCAGCATTTTTGACTGGTCCAGCAGGTTGATGTCCATCTCGACGGCGTATATTTTTGAAACGAAAGGACTTATCCTTTTTGTGAGTCTCCCGTCGCCGCTTCCTATCTCCAGTACAACATCTTCTTTCTTTAGAGCTGACGCTTCGATTATCTTATTGAACACCGCTTCGTTGTTAAGGAAGACCTTAGTATTTCTCATACAATTATCTTTATTACCTGGCCGTTTAAAACGCTTGAATCGTTCCTTATTTTCATATTGGTCCTGCAGTCTATCGCGCCTTTGTACTTGTCCGCTATCTCTGAATGAATGAGGCGTGCTACGTCCTTTGGCGTTGAGTTTGGCGGAACAAGGTATGCGTCGGGTAGGACTCTGCCGTGGCCATCTGTTAGATGCTTTTCATCTTCAACAGTAAAAACGACTTTGTAGCCCATTAAATCGAAAACTAGTTTATTCAAAAGATTATCGATGCCGGTTCCACCGTGCCTGTCTATTATGCCTTTGATTATTTGAAGAGCATTCTTCTGCTGGTCATTCAAATTTCCTGTGATTTTGAAGTCTTCACCGTTGTAAGATATAAAACCGTGCTTTACGGCCTCTTTAAGCGTCAACTCTGCGGCAGCAGAACACGGTATAAATGTGTATTTGAAATCTTTCTTCAGCTTCTCCATCGTGTCTTTTAAGTTTTGGGCAGAATCCATCTTGTTGCAGGCGATTATTATCGGCTTTATCCTGGTTATTATCTCTTCTGATATCTTTCTGGCGTTCTCTTCCGTTATCTGTGTTATCTTTAACCGGTTTATTATTTCCTTTACATGCTCATATGTTATACCAAGGCCCGAAAGGTTTTTTGATACCATAAGCGTTATGTCCTCTCCAAGCCTGGATTTTGATTTGAATATTATCGAGTCGAGCCATGTCAATAGCTCATTTTCCACGATTTTTACATCCTCTCTGGCATAGTGGTCGACTGCCGGCAGGCCGGAAGAATTTGTCTTACCTGATACGTCTACCACTTCTATAAGAGCCTCTGCCTCCATAGCATCGCTCAAGAACTTGTTACCCAGTCCTTTTCCGGCGCTTGCGCCTTCTATCAAACCTGCTACGTCTATTAAATCAAATGGGACCATCCTGACGCCGTCTACACAGGGTGAATTGTGGGGATTGCATTTTACATGAAATTCCGACTCTGGACACTTTACTCTAAGGTAAGCTACTCCTTTATTCGGGTCGATTGTTGTGAAAGGCCTGTCCTCTATCTGCACATCCTCGAGCGTAAGCGCCTTGAAAAGCGTGCTTTTGCCGACGTTTGTTCTCCCTATAAGACCTATCTTCATAAAGCCTGGATAATCAGTATAAATTCGGTTACTCCGAAAAATAATATCTGATAGATTATAAGCCTTATGAAATCATACTTTAAGACAGAGTAAAAAGCGGAGAAAATCAGGTCAAAAAGCATGATTATAATAAGCGTTATTAAGAAATATGACTCCTGGACGAACAGGGAGAGCAAGACCAGCACGGCCATCTCTATGAATATCAGATAAATCCCAAATATCTTATCGGCATGGATTTTAGATGAAAATTTTGATATTTCGTCCTCGGTGTAAACCCCCAAAAAATATCCGGTGGGAAAGCTGAACGACACCAGCAAAAGCAAAAGCGTAACTGTCACGATATCCATAATAAGTATAACACAGCAGTATTTTAATACCGATGCGCCCACCCAGAATGTACATCCCTGCCGGGATTATGCAAAAAAACGCCTTAAATTCAAATAAAGCTAAAATAAATATGCGCACTGAGATGATTTTTAATGGATCCGAATGTTGAACAGGCAAATGAAGAGCAAATGCTGGCCTCTAACAGTCTATTTGGATTTCTTCGTACCGGCTCAAAATTTATAGTCGCTTTCCTTCTCAGTGTACTTTTTGTAAGGATACTCGGTGCAGAAAATTACGGTATATACTCGATATTGACTATGTACTGGAGCCTTGCGGCAGGTTTGTCTGTTTTTGGCCTAAACAGCTCGCTGCTATACGGAATTGCCAGGTACCGGGCAAAAAACAACAGGGGCGCGCTTAGATGGATAGTCGAACATAATCTGATACTCTTGATAATGGCCTCGATAATAGGTTCGGTTGGACTCTATGCAGCTTCTTATCCTTTGAGCGTAATTTATCATGTCCCCAGTATAGCCCCGCTGCTGCAGATACTTGCGATAGGCTTAGTTGCATTCAACCTCAGCGAAAGCTTTGAGAATCAGATCTACATAGGCTACCAGAAGATGAAGTACGGGTTCCTGACCGGCGTCTTATTCGACGGACTCAGGATAGTGCAGTTGGCAGTCGTTTACCTTGGCTTCGGGTTGTTGGGCGCGATAACTTTCTACGATGTGATATACCTGATAGTAGCAAGCGTAGGCGGGATGTTTGTTTACAAAATCGTAAAAAAAGAACCCAAAAAAGACAGGCCTGACGAGCAGGAGATAAAGCACATTGTGAAATACAGGAATTTTTCGTATGCAAGCTCGCTGATATCGCTTTTCTACGGGCCGCTTATAGTGTTCATACTTGGTGCGGTGGCCCCAAACCTTACTTTTGTTAGTTTTTACAGGGTCGGATTAATTATGGCAGGGCTTATAGGGGTACCTGCAACGGCGATAGGGTCTGCTTTCTTTTCTTCGATAACAAAACACCTGGAAAAAGGCGAAATCGAAACTTTTCACAGACTTCAAAAAAGACTTCTTAAATATTCCGCATTTGTCACGTTTCCTCTGGTATTCGCCGCGATATTATCGGCTAAGCAATTGATAGCCTTTTTGTACAAAGCTACGTTTTCTGGCGCCGAGATCCCATTCATAATAATGCTGATACCTATACTGATAATAGGCCTTTTCGGCCCGATGCCGATGATATTAAGCGCGACGGGAAGGCAGAAACAGTATATGTATTCTACCGCTCTGGGAGCGGCACTCGGCCTTGGCTTGTCCGTAATACTTGTGCCTTTTCTGCTCTCGGATGGGGCTGCTATAGTCTACGCTGTTGTAAGCCTCTCGATGCTCGGGTCAAACCTGTTCTTTGTGTCGAAGTTCGTGAAGATAAAACTCCCATATATTGACTTTTTGAAGGGACTTTTTGCCGCTGCTGTCATGTCTATATTTCTCTATTTTACACTGCCGGTGATAGCTCTGCATCTGCTACCGGTTATACTTATAGCAGGGCTGGTGATATACGTTGCTGTTCTTTACATTATAAAGGCAATAAACAGGAATGAGCTAGCTTTTATAATCAAACTGGTAAAGGCAGATAAGCTTTTCAAGGCCCTTGGCCGCAATAACAAATAAACTTTAATACGATGACGCACACGATATTGAATGAAATTAAACGCTTCAAATGTCGATTTAGAGTACGATGAATCGGAAAAAATGCTTTATTCAGACGGTGTCGAGGTGCCGTTCTCCACCAGAAAAGTGGGAGAGATGAAAGATGTGCTTTTTAGGCCGGATTTCATAAACGAAAAAAACAAAAATGATATAATATACCGCATGTTTAGAAACGCCGGGGTATCAAAAAACCAGACCATTTTCGATGCACACAATATAAGATACGATGTCACATCCATAGAAGACTATGACTTGGGAGGAGAGTTCACAAAAACTCTTGGCCACTATCATCCGATAGTGGAGAACGGCCTAGCATACCCGGAAATATATGAAGTACTTTTCGGGGAGGCAGTATACCTTCTGCAGAAAAAAAATGAAAATGGCAGTTATGAGGTGATACTAGTACATGCAAAGAAGGGAGATAAGGTCATAATGCCGCCAAACTACGGACATATATCGATAAATATCGGCGGATCCGTTCTCATAGAGGCGAACCTGGTAAATTCTACTTTCACCTCGGACTACCAGTCGATAAAAAACATGCATGGGGGCGCAGTTTACGTACTCAGAAAAGACAATATGGTTGTGAATAAAGAGTATAAAGATGTATCCATAGCACACCAGGATGCGAAAACACCTGAGTTCCTTGACCAAGCAAAAGGCTTATACGATGAATACATAAGCCAGCCAAAACACTTTGTGTTTTTGAACCGGCCGGAGTTCCTATTGTGGAGCCACGACAGGTGGGACATAAGTTCGCAGCATTTTTAGAGAATCAGAAAGGTTTAATAACTATAAAAAATTTGTTATACGTAATGTTATGGATGAGGGAAACGACCTAAAAAAGACGGAAAAGGAGATAGAATCCGTTGGAACCGAGATAAAAAAGGAGCTTTCAACCGAATCCGGTGAGATAAAGAAAGAGGAAAAGGACTTATTAGACAGAGAGAAAAAGCTGGAGGCCCTGAGAAAAGAGAGAGAAGCACTGGAAAAGGCTGAAAGAGAGCTGAAAGGGAAGAAGCCTGGTGAAATAGAGATAGAGCTTAATTTCGATGCAGCAAAAAAAGTCGGGGGCTTCCTTTATACATGGTTGATACAGAAAAAAGTGCTTTTCTATATTCTTCTTCTACTTGCTGTTATAATAGGGCTTATAATCCACACTGCCAGCATACCTGGTTTGGTAAACCCCCTGTCGAGTAACCCTGCTCTAATAGGGAGCAATTATCTGAATATGGGCGGTTCGCTAAGCGGGCTTGACCCGTATATATTTTATGTAGAGATGCAGAACGTGCTTCACACGGGAAATGTACCTAGTATCGAACATCTTGAATACCTGCCGATAGGGCTTCCTACTAGATCCGATGAAATGATTGTTTCTTTCTTCGGTGCGTACATGGCCAGAACTCTGGACCCGATAGTGCCTGGGTCTAGTCCTATGACCTGGTTCATACTCATACCTGCAATAGTGACTGCCCTGTCCGCTCTTCTGCTGTTTTTAATCTGCCTTGCGATGTTTGATGATTACTGGATAGCCACAATAAGCGCGTTTATCCTGCCCGCGTTTCTGACGTTTTTAAGCAGGTCTACGGCAGGCTTCTCGCAAAAAACCGCAATTGGATTCATGTTCATACTTCTTGCAATATACTTTTTGATAAAAACAATAAAATCAAACAAACTCAGGACAAAACTGCTTTATGGCGTTTTACTGGGCATAGCGACTGGTCTGACCGCAGATGCTTCAGGATATGTCGATTATATAATAATGATAATACCCCTGACGTACCTGGTAATGATAATCCTTGGATACGCGAAAAAAGAGGATTTGTATTCTTATCTTCCGTTCGGCTTATGGGTGCCGATAAAAATGAGCTTTATGGTATTTACAGTATCTGATCTTCTACATAATGGACAGAACTACCCGATGCTTGTAGCTTACGTCGTCGTATTGTTTGATTTGTTCATATACCAAAAATACAGGCATAAATTAAAGATTCCTGTAATAAACGAGGGTATATCGATAGTAATATACGGTTTGCTAATTACGATAGCGCTGCTGGCCCTTAGCGGTTTGAAGAGGTTAGAGCACATATTTGCCTACATAATAGGAGAAGTCACAAATCCTTTAGGTGTCGGAACAGTCAGCCCGGTAACTTTGACGATAGCTGAATTTGCCAAACTTGATCTGCTTCAGAGAGTGACAGATTACAATTTCATACTGGGCAGCGGAAACAACACTATAGGCATAAATTTCCTACTTTTCTCCGTAGGCGCTATACTGGCGCTGTATTTCGTGCTCAAGAGATTTAGACACTGGTATGTTGCGTTCTTATTATTGACGCCTTTCATCCTTTTGATGGCCGGGGGGGCCTTTACTTATGGCGGGGCCGCATACTCTCTTCTTCTGGTCTTTATAGCCATGGAATTCATTCCGCTGGCGTATATACTTATAAATCGCAAAGATGAATCCATAAAGAAATTAACGGGTGTCGTTTCTACACTCACGCTTGTCGCGATAATAATGACGGTTGTTTTCCTGTCATTAAATCAGAACGTAAACCATTATAAAGACGGCGCAATCGGCTTTGGAGTAATACTTCTTTTGGTACTAGCTTTCGATAAGCATAAGGAAACCGATAAATTCTCCGAACTGGCAATTATTCCACTTGTATTTTTCATTCTTGCTCTTGTTTTGTCGAACGTTGAAAGCAGGCTGCTTGAGCCCACGGAATGGATTGCAGCGATATTGATACCATTTGCCATAGTATTTATTTTCAGAAAGGCATTTGATTTTTCAAGCCTTGCACTAAAGGGCAACAAAAAGCTTATTTTTGGTGCGCTAGTGATCATAGTGATAATAGCGTTCGTATTCGTGGCTTATGACCTAAGCTCAAGCCTAAACCTTTCATACAAATCTGCACAGCAAAGCGGCAGCGGACTACTACTGTGGGGGCCAACATTAGAATGGATTAACCAGAATACGCCGGTAAACACTTCGATAATCTCGTGGTGGGATTACGGTTACTGGGAGGAAGCAATAGCAAACAGAACTGCGGTAGCAGATGGGAGCAACGCCTATGGGTACCAGTCTATGATAGCCAAATACTTCTTCGAGGCGGAATCGCCTTACGTATACTCGACATATCTGAATTTCATCCACAAACCGACATATGCTGTTATAAGCGGGAGCGAGGTGTTGAAGTTCTCTGCTATATCCACGATAGCTCTGGAGCCGACGGAATTTGATCCTTTCCCTGAAAGCTCAGTATCGCCAAATTCAAACAACGTTGGTAACAAGAGTTACAAATATGTGGTCGCATTTGCCAATGGGAATGCAGGATATGTCGGTCCAAGCGCGCCTATAGCGGGGCAGCCTGGCAATGGCTCTAATTATTTGATTGTAGAAGTCCTTATTCCTTTCAATGAGACCAATAATTCGATCCAACAGGGCGATCCATACGGAGTCATATACAATACACTTACACAGCAGGAGTCTAATCCGCTGCCTATAGATAATTTCTGTGTGTATAGCCATGGCTGTACACAGGTTTCCAATTCGGGTATACCTGGCGCAGTTATGATGCTTAATGCGACACCGATAGTAAATCTACACATAGGGGGCTACGAAAACCAGACGGGCGGATATGCCACTCTGCCGATTAATATGTCGCTGCCTCAGTTTGGAGGGGATCCTACTTCAGTTCTCTTTATGCCTAATGAGACGCTAAACACACTATTTGACAAGCTTTATCTGCTGAATGAGAGTGTTCCCGGCTTCAAGCTGCTTTATACGGACAATTTGCCGGTTAACTCATACCTCAGCATAAACAACCAAGTGCTCACAAACATAAATGTATACCAGATAAATTACACGCAGCTGGCAAACTACTCTCTGACGAGTGCATGCTCAATAAACCCATCGGCGGATAATTACTGCGCAAACCTTAGCTACCTGCCCGCGGTTTATTCCACGGCAGAATCTAAGATAAACAGTACCCAGATATAGAGGAATGATATGAAGATAATAGTCTCGGGCATAACCGGTTCAGGTAAGTCTACACTTGCGAAAATCCTGGCAAAAAAGCTTAATTTAGAGTACATAGGCGCGAGCAAATATCTCAAAGATTCTTTGCCAAAAAGAGACTTTGAACATTGGGAAAGCAAAAAAGGGCTAGAGGCAATAAAATTCAGGCTTAAGCATCTGCAGTACGACAAAAAATTGGACGATTTTTTATTAAAGAAAATCGCTTCTAAAAAGGATTTTGTTCTGGACAGCTGGGTTGCTTCATGGAAATTTTTCAAAAAAGGAACTATAAAGATATGTCTTAAATCCGACTTTCACACTAGAGCCAAAAGAGTAGCGGAAAGAGATAATACCAGCCTAAAAAAAGCCGCTGATTTTACGAGAAAAAAAGACTTTTTAACAGAGGAGATTTACAAAAAACTGTACAAAGTCGACATAGAAAAGGACTTGGGAGTATTTGACCTGGTCGTAGACGACACACATCTCCAAATTAAACCAACTTTAGACATAGTTATGACCTTCCTGAAGAACCAGAAGTAATTAAAATAGAAAAATACTTTGAATAGGCTATGAGACTACCGTTGGAGGACAAAAAATTTGAGCTTTATAGCATTAGGGAAGAAAAAACGGACGGCGCTTTCGGAGCGTATCCGGCGGAAAGGAAAATCGAACAGAAAATCGATTTCGGGTTCGTTTTATTGGATAAGCCTAGTGGGATAAGGTCCAAAACCGCGGCAGCAACAGCCAAGAAGATATTGGCGCCTTTGGGGGCAAAGAAGATAGGGTACTCAGGGACTTTAGAAGCTTGAAGAAATCCCAATGTAACCGGTCTTTTGCCGTTGGCGATAAACAGCGCTACCAAGGCATTAGCTGAGCTGCTAGTCGGCGGAAAGGAATATATCGCTCTTATGCACGTCCACAAAGACTTTGAGCTGGACGATCTTAATAAGACGCTAAAACAGTTCACTGGGGTTATAAGCCAGCTTCCACCGGTTAGATCAAACGTAAAAAGACAGTACAGGGATAGAGAGATTTATTACTTGGATGTTCTTGAGATTGAGGGAAATGACGTACTTTTTAAGGTAGGCGTGCAGTCTGGGACCTACATAAGAAAATTGATAAGCGACATCGGGGAAAAGCTTGGCACGGGGGCGCACATGATTGAGTTGAGGAGGACTAAAGTGTCGACACTCTCGGAGAAAAGCGGCCTTGTTACCCTACAAGACCTGGACGATGCAGTTTATTTCTACCAAAATGAAAAGGACGACAGACTGTTAAAAAAATGCATACAAAACATCGAGGATGCGTTGGATTTCATGCCAAAAGTAATCGTATCCGACGAAGCTGTAGACACCGTAGCCCACGGTTCACCTGTGGCAGTCCCGGGGATAACTGGATTCAATCACTTTGACAAGGGAGATAGAATATTTATTTCCACTCTAAAAGGGGAGCTGATTGCAATAGGGAACGCAGTAATGTCATCAGATGAATTATTATCTGCAAAGGGTGGCATAGCTGTAAAGAATGACACTGTCATAATGAAAACTGGCCTGTATCCTGCGTACCATAGGCAAAATCAAACATAAATACAATAAAATTGAAAAATAATCCAAGGGGTGGTGATCTAGCTTGGTATGATGCTAGCTTCGGGGGTTAGCAGTCCTGGGTTCAAATCCCAGCCACCCCAATACTAATTTATGCAGTGAGCTCTTTACTTCTAACTGCATAGATTATATCCGGATGCAAAAATGGATTTTTCACTTTAAAACCAGCTAGCTTTAATTTTTCTTTTACAGACTTGCTGTTAGATTCTATTATTATCTGCCCAAAGGCTCTGAGAGTTTTAATACTGGATTTATTTATGACGCTTTCTTCGCGGCCCTCTATGTCTATTTTAAGAACTGCATCTTTTAGATTAAATCTCTTTATTATTTCATCAAGTGTAAAAATTTTTGTTTTTAGTCCGTTTTTGATATTCTTTACCGATGAAAAAAGGGAAAACTGGCCACTTTTTATTTTGATATACTCTGATTTCGTGCCAACAGCGGCCCTTATTGCAATACATTTATTCTGCAGATGATTCAACTTTATATTTTTGACTAAAAAATTGAAGGCTACATTATTTGGTTCGAATGCAATAACCTGCATAGCCCCATTCTTCAGAAAATACAACGGTGTATCCCCGATATTGGCACCGATGTCTACCACAATCTTTTGTTTAGTATCTAAACTTTTGTATTCGCCTCGTAGAAAGTTTGCATATATAACTGAAAGATTTTCAAGTGGCGTTAATATCTTTAAATCTCTATTAGTTAATAAGTATTCAGTTTTATTGATCTTTTTTATTAAAAAACCGCCTTTTTCCAGTAAGTTTTTAAATGTATAATACCTAAATTGACCTTCCTCTCCAAGTTTAAATCTTATTTTTTGTCCATTACGTAAAATAAGGTAGATTGGTTTCTTTTGATCAATCACACCTACACGGTATAGGATATACTCTGGCCAATTGCGTACTACTTTTATATATGTAAATAGTCTGCTGAAATTTCCAGTTTTTGGATGTAACAAAAAGCCAACCAGAACCAATAATCTCTTAAATGAATTTTTCTTTGTCATCAGTTGATTAGGATTAGATTATTTAAATGTGTTAATAAATCAAGTTTATTGAGGTAAAATTATATTCAAAAGAAAAGCTTTTATTCTGCCGTATGTAGAATGAGAAATATGCAGGTTAAATATAAAGGAGAAACACACGAGATAAAAGACGAGAAAATCCTCTTTGATATAGCTAAGGAACTCGGAGTCGACTTAAAGGACGTTATCGTAGCTAAGGTAAATGGACAGCTATACGATCTTTCAAGGAAGCTTGAGGGCGATTCTGAGATCGAATTCTTTACATTCGATTCTGCGGAAGGCAAGAAGGTCTTTTGGCATTCATCTGCGCACATTGTAGCGGCGGCGGTTAAAAGGCTTTACCCTGAAGCGATGTTGGGGATAGGGCCATCAATAGACGAGGGATTCTACTACGATTTTTATAATCTTAAAATAGGCGACAACGACCTTGAAAAAATCAACAAAGAGGCAGAAAAGATAGCAAAAGAAGACGAGAAATTCATAAGAAAAGAATCGACTGTAGAGGAAGCGAAAGAGCTGGTTAAAGACAATAAATTCAAGCTTGAAATCTTAGATTCTCTAAAAGGCGTCGTGACTTTCTATCAAAATGGTGACTTTTCTGACCTTTGTAGGGGCCCACACGTGCCGTCTACGAGGGTGGTAAAGGCCATAAAACTTACCAAAGTCGCTGGTGCCTATTGGAGAGGGGACAGCAAAAAAGAGGTTATGACCAGAATATATGGGATAAGCTTTCCGTCTAAAAAGCAGATGGATGAATACCTCGAAATGCTAAAAGAAAAAGAAGAGCACAATCATAAAAAAATAGGAAAAGAGCTTGATCTTTTCTTCTTTTCTGACTTGTCGCCCGGATCGCCGTTCTTCCTGCCAAACGGCGCGATCGTATACAATGAACTTATAAAATTTGCAAGAGAGCTTGACTTTGAGTACGGGTATAAAGAGCTGATAACGCCGATAATAGCGAAACTCGACCTTTGGAAAATCACTGGGCACTTCGATAAATACCGCGAGAATATGTTCAGAGCACAGCCATTTGATTCGGAAGAAGAGTATGCCCTTAAGCCTATGAACTGCCCTTTTTCAGCGATTACTTTTAAATCCAGAACTAGAAGCTA
>JAMCRB010000022.1 GCA_023380435.1 Candidatus Parvarchaeota archaeon
GCTATACAAACGTGACAGACGTAAGTTATCTGGGCGAGCTTGAAAAAACCATAGGCAAGAAAATCGAGATACTCGAAAGGCAAAAAGTGGAGGATGAATACCTGGTAAAACTTGCCTCTGGGTCAAAAGTTTGCCTTCTAATCCCCGGAGACCCGCTTGCTGCGACTACCCACCTGTCTCTGCTGGTTTCCTGCAAGTCCAAAGGAATAAAAACAGATGTTATCCATGCTTCAAGTATATTTTCCGCGGTTGCAGAGATCGGTTTGTCTCTTTACAAGTTTGGGATGACAGTCAGCATCCCTATATACGAGGAAAATTTTGCGCCGGAGAGTTTCTTCGACGGCATAGACGAAAACTTGAAGATGGGACTGCATACCCTCGTCCTTCTGGAGGCCAGAAGCGAGGAAATATTTCTTGGGGTAAAGGATGCGGTTGAGATTCTCAAAAAAATCGAAAATAAAAGAGGAAAAAAGGCGATTGACTGGAGCAAAGTGTTATATGTCTCCAGGCTTGGCGGCGAAAACTGTAAAATCGGCGTCGCTGAACACGCTCCGAATGACTTGAAACCGCCGGTATCCCTTGTCATTCCAGGTAAACTAAATAAAGTAGAAGAAGAAACGATAAAAGAGATTATAAAATAAAGAATCAATGAACTGTTACAGGTATAGGGGTGGACTCTAGGCAGTACCTATAGCCTGCGCTTACGTTTATATCGGCTCCTGTAGTGTAACCTGCTGATGAGGTGACTGGCTGCGTCTCAATCTGGATAGGAAACGGAGAAAGAAGCTGCGCTGAATTGAAGAGGAGTTCGTATTGGCTCGAACTCAGGTTCACAGAATTGGTTATCTGTGATATCTGGCCTGCAGAATTTGTATAGTAGATTTCCACTCCGTTCTCGGAGATATCGAGCCAGCTTAAACTGCTCAATGAGCCTGTAGTACCAGTCTGGTAAGCGGAGATGTAATAGGTACTGTTAGTAGGGGTTGGCGGTGAGACTATTGTGTCGCTGAGCCCGTTTACGGCGAGTGAAACAGGTTCCAAAGGTGATGAGGATTCCAATCCTTGTGGAGCCGTGCCGGAAAATTCCGGAGTCTTAAAGGTTATTGGATAGTTTGTAAATGACACCGTATTAAAGCATGCGAGGAAAACGATGGAGCAGGAGGTAGCGCTGCTCGACGAAAAGTTCCATATCAATGAAGCTGATGAACCGGGGTATACGTTAAGATACTTTATCGAGGTCGGGATGAAAGGGCAATTGTATGGAGAGATGGAAACGTTTATGGGCTTATTTGAATGGTTGTGCACTTCTGAGATTACCTGAATGTTCTCCTGCGGATAGATATTCGACAGATTTGTGCTTGAAGAGCCTATAAGGGTTATAGGTACGGTGCTATTGTATACTGCTGCTGTAGGCTGGCCTATATGCCCTAAGTACCCTGACTCATAGAGATAGAAAGCCACTACAGCGATTATTATAATTACAACAAGTATACCGACGCCTGAACTGCTCTGGGCCTTTCCTGACATATTATCCGCAGTCTATCGCAGAAGGTGAACTCGCAACGGAAAACAGGTAGTTATAATGCACGTCTATATTTACCAGATCTTGGGTCGCACTAGTCGTGTTCCTTGCCACTATCTCTATCGGCAGACCGCTTGTTGAAAGTAGCGGCATTTTAACATTAGGCAGGTTTACAGAAAGCAATCCGTTACTGGATGGAGTAAGGTAGATTTCCTGGCCATTGTAGAAGATAAACGCCGAAGAGATTCCTGCGTCTGAGCTTGAGTTTGAGATGGAGACTATTATATTACTTACAATATCATTCGCTGCCCCCTGTGATATTGATGTATAAGGTTCGCCGTCTGCGTAGGTTGCGTTAGCGAACGAAACTGCGATGTTGCCCTGCGGGACTGTATCTGGTATCTGAGTAGGTATAGAAAGTGTATTGGCTGAAACCGACATGAATCCTTGTCCGTTATTTTTATATATCGGTACAGGTCTGAGGTTTTGCGCGGTATCATAAGGATAAGTTATTACTGAAGTCGTGATGTTCTGCCAGAAGGATGGAATCTTGACAGAAAACAAATAATTGAACTGTTCGGGCCCATTTGTGCAGGTTATGTTGAAGTAAGAAGATGCTATAGACGGCATGTTTGCAGGCATAGTTATTATTCTAGACGGTGTAGATGTATTCGCGTATCCAGGGGCGCCAAGAGTCAAGTTTACATTAGCAGTTATAGACTGGTTGAATGGGTTATAAAAGTTGAAAAGAATGTCAGACGACTTGCCCTGGTATATCTGGCCGGATGGGGCCGTGGATGAAACCGTGAAAACGCTCGGTTTTGACGTGGAAGCTGTGGTGGTTGTGCTTATTCCATGATAGGCTACTAGGACTATGACTATAACGACTATCAAAAGCACTAAAATCATTGCTCCTTTGTTTTGACCGTGCGAGCCCATAATATTTATTCTGGTTCTTTGTATTTAAGCATTTTTTATGGATAGTAGTACGTTTGCGTGTCCAAAGTTATCGGGAAAGCTCCATCTTCTTCGTAATCATAACCCAAAGATATGTGTGCATAAAACGGAGGAGAGTTAGGTACGCCGGTTGATGTCAATCCTGATAGCTCTGAGGAGCTCAGGCCTATCGGGAGCTGCATATTCACACTGCCGCTTCCAAGGTCTACAGAGAACGAAAAGACCGTGGTCCCATTCGGGTATGAATAAACCTTCACACCTGCAGGTAACGAAGTCATGTTTATGAAGGCAGTGTCCATAGAGATATTCATATCAACGTTACTTATCGGAATACCATTGCCAACGTTGCTCAGAGTAAGCTCAAGGTATGCATCATTCCCGTAAGCCACTTGCGGCGATAGTGACGTTGCAATTCCAACAGGCCCGGCCGTGCTGCTGAAAGATTCTGCCGGTCCGGTTTTTCCAGAGCTTATCGTCGATGGCGACAAAAATACAAACGATTGAGTCGCAGACGAAAGATATGAAAAGTTTATGAAATAACCAAGATTCTGAGAGTAAGGTATGTTACCATAGTAGCTGGACGGAGGAGCGCTAAGCGAAAAAGACTCGAAAAGCGTCCCGCCTGCAAAAAGAGATGGTATCTTCACGCATCTTGAGGATGAAGAAGCAAGGGAAAATAGACCTAAATTATCTAAGCACAGATTTATGTTGCTTGCTGAACCTCCTGCCAGATTGTTAGAGACGTAAAAATTCACTCCAAAAGTGGATGATGGAGTTACACTGGCAGGAAAGGAGTATATTGCTTCTACGCCCTCTGTGGCAGGCAATGCAGCCGGGCCCGGAGAATAGCTGAAGTACAGAAAAGCGGCAACGACCGCGATTATCAGTATTAAAGCAACCGCTGCTCCGCCCCCTCCCGCACCAATTTTATTCATCATAGTCAACCGCATGCCGTCGTTTCATTCTGTACTACAAATGGTAGTGATAATTTGCTCGCATAATTATAATTAACGTATCCAAGTACAGGGATAGTATTGAAGTGCAGGCCATTTAAAGTCTGCATGGCCGGCAACGTAAACAAAAAGCTGGAGCCCGAACTTAAAAATCTAGGCGATATAGTGCAATTCCAATACCCGGATGGAAACACGAAGTTCTGCCTTGTAAGACCGGATGAAACGCTGCATGACCACATGCTATTTGCGGTCAATTCGTCAGGATTTGAGTTCGAAAGATTAGTGCTTATAAACAGAGAAACGGCGTTCAAGCTGTAGCTGCCCGTCCCTATATTATTTATCTGTACGTTTATAGGAACCTGATCGGCTTTAGTGAGTATCGGCTCTGGGAGGTTTGTTGATAGCTTGAGCTGGATCGGCCCTGCGGTTACGAAGACTACAGACGGCAGTGATGGAATCAGTGGATGTGATGCTGAAGTAAGCTGGGCGGCTACACTTTGCGACGCGTACTCCAGAGGAAGTATAGAGCCTGCAGTGTAATTAAATGTTGTCAGTCCAAGAAGGAACGATCCGTAGGTCGGAAACTTTATAGATGAAGATGGACACTTGAAAGTTGCCGTAAATGAATAGCTCAGCGACTGCGTTGGAAGCTCATTGGTAGTCAATGGAAAGTCTGTTACTATGGGAGGGGAGGATTGCGAAGTCGCCGGAGGCGTATTAAAGTTGGATAAAAGCGCATCGCATACGGATGTCGCCTGAGTGGAAGTGCCTCCACAGGATATGTTTTCCAAAACGTTGTTTGAAGTCGAGCTACCTACAGGCACGTTTGCATTGTTAGTTACAAAATAAGAGAAGCTTTGAGTCTCTGACGCGCCGGTTAAAGTAAGTGTCTGGCCGGTAGGCGCACTAAGGCCCAGAAATGATGTGAAAGTTGAAGTAACGTTCACTACCTGACTGGGAGGAGTAGTCGACGCAAGTGGATTGCTTATAAAGCTGATTCCGCTGCTTATACTGGCAGGGATTGAGGCTATTAAGTGCCATACCGTCCCGAGGACGGGAAAATGCAGCAAAAGGTAAGTATTAGCGGTAGAAACCGTCGGACTTGTAACTATGTAGCCATAGGCTAGAAAAAAGACGACGAGTATTACTATAATTATCGGGATAGCGATTTTGAGGGATCTTTTACTCACATTTTGGATTATCTTATTCTTCTTTTTAGCCGCTTTTTTCATCTCCTCAATCTGCATTTTATAGTAGAGGTCCTCGGGAGTCTTAGCAGCTGGAATTTCTGAAGAAGGCATCTTACTTGTGCCGACGACTTTGGATAAAGGTCTCTTTACATACCCAAGGCCGCTTTTAATTTTGTCTAGTCTTTTACCCATATTGTAAACTAGTCAGTCCTTGTTTATAAAAGTTAATTAAGTTGGGATATCGAAATATAGCTTGGGACGACCAATCCCGATGAAGACACGGTAACGGTCCCTGTGTAGTTTCCGCTGACTTCATCGCCATAAAGAAAATCGTATGGCAGCAGTATCACGTTTTCCCCGGTTTTAAGGCTCGAACCGGAAATGGTGTAAGAGTCGCCAGATGGGTAAAACTTTAACGTAATGCTTCCGCTGTAAAGTATGTTATTTACATAGAATACTGCCTGATATTGTGTAGTATTGGCCCTGATTGTAAATGGAATAGTAGCGTTGCTGTAGGCGATTTGCGGCAGTTCATATACAAGTTCAGAATTCGCAATTTCGTAGTGTACTCCCTTAGAGGGCACGAAACCCACGTTCAGTGTTACAGGAAGGATTATGGATGAAGTCGTCGGAAGCGCTGATGAGATTATGCTTTCAGGTATTGTCACATTGTCCACTGTATCATTTCCACTTGATATGCTTGAAACCACCTGATTATCTACAGTTACGTTAAGACTCCCCACGCCTATAGGCGAGTAACTGACGTAATAGTTTCCCAGACCGCTTAGAGTCAAAACATTGACTTTTGTATTGCCGGCAGCCAGGTTTGAGGTGGACTGTATAAATTGTATCTTTGAAAAAGAAACAGACTGAGAGAATGCGAATCCATTCAATGAAACTACAAGGGAAAGACTGTTTTCTCCGTTTGAAACCGCCGGCAGTGCAAGGTATAAAACAGAACCCTTGGACGGCAAAGTCGAAGAGAATTTGTTTCCATTCAATGAAATCGTAAGCCTTGGACTACCGGAAACGGAAGACGCGTTTACGGCCAGAAAATACTGGTCTGAAGAATTGCCTTTAAAATTAATTGTATACGAAGAGGACCCAAATATCGATGCTGACAGTGACAGTGATTTGTTAACAAGCGTTTGGTTCTTCTGAAGGTAAGAGACACCAAAAGTGCCTATTTGATAATCAAAGTACTTGTTAGTGGAAACGCCTCCTATATAGCTTGTAAACGGATAATAGAATGCGCCGTTGGCAACTGGTGTGGTATTTGATGGAGCCGGGCTGGTGGTGTTTCCTGTTATGAGATTATAAGCTGTCTGAGGCGGTACCATTAACAGGTATATTATCACGAACCCTATCAATGCCAATAAAAGCATGACTACTGCAGGTATCCTTTCCCTTGCTTCTACCATATCATATATTTACTACATTAAAATATATAAACCTATCTACTTTAATCTAACCTGAAAAAAGCCGTTTTTTTATGGTTTTCGGCCGGTTATGAAGTGAAATATTCTTTAAGCGTATCGGGAACGGAAAAAAACCCGGCTTTTATCCCTGCGTCTATATAACTCCAACTTATAACGATAGCTTCGAAGGATCTCAGAAAATCCTTCTTATCGAAGAAAAAAGACGAGTCTTTATAGTAATTTTCGGCCATGGAAAAGAATTCCTTCGCAGTTTCCGAGTCACTTAAATTCTCTATAGACTTGAAAACTTCGTCCATTATCTCTTTTTCTCTCTTAAGGCGCTCTGCCAGCTCTTCCTCAGCCATAATCAAACAAAGAACCCTGCTTTATGTCTAATTTTTCAATCGACTGAAGCACCCTGTCTTTTTCGAAACCGTGCTTTTCGCACAGAAAATCAAGCAAACCTCCTGTATCCAGCTTCTTCTGCTGTGGCAACGAGTCAAGCTTAAGAACATTCGGATGCAGAAAATATCCGAATATATCGTTTATATCATAGTCAGACCCGAAATCGTATGATGAAAGGAGAGAGGCTTTATCTTTCTTCTTTACTAGCTGCAGCGCCTTCTTCGGGCCTACGCCATCGACTCCCTTGTTATAGTCAGTGCCACTGAAAAGCGCGATTAGAATAAGGCCTTCCCTGCTTATCCCGAGTTTATTCAAGCATTCTGAAGTCTCAAACACTTCCGGCATGACTGCGCTGGATATGCCTTTTCTCAGGACTTTTCTCCTGTTTGTGACGTTCAGGTTGCGGACTACGCGTTTTGCACCAAAAAGAAAGGTATCGTAATCCTGTGATGCAGCAGCGTAGACAAGCGAATCTTCGCTCAGTTTTGCTGCCTGGGCTTCCCCTTCTGCAGGCGCCTGGATTGTGGATATACCCATCAGATTCAAAAGTTCCTTTGAGGATTCGACTATGTAATCATCTATCCTCGCTGCTCTTCTTAGATACATCGCCTTCTCTTCGGGAGTGCTAGCGGATTTGGATAGAGCTATCGCTTCCTCTTTGAGAGTCTTGCGCTCTTCCAGTGTTTTTTTCTTGAATTTCGGGGCGGGGCCGTCAAAAACAAAGACCGGGTTTATTTTATTCGAAAGGAGGTTTATTGACCTGTAGAAAAGGCCGTTTAGGTGCGTGGTTATCCTGCCCTCTTTGTCTGTCAGATAGGAACCGTCAGCCATTCTTATAGTCGTAAGGAACTGGAATATCCAGTTGAAAGCATCGATTGCTATGGTTTTCCCGGATAACTCAGAAGGCTTGATTTCACGGCCGCTCATTATATCCTTCAATTTCGTTCCCATATCACGCAGTAGTGACCGTTACTGTCTCTCCATCAAAAAGCAGCGTGTGTTCAAACTGGGCCACAAGTCCGTTGTCACGCTCTTTTAGAACGTTGAACTCCGTCAATGCTCCTGCTGAGACCAGACTTCTGAGCTCGAGTTCTGCTACTTTTCCAAACTTCCCTATTATCCAGCGCTTTGCGAACGGAAGGCTGTTGTATTCTTTCTCTATAAAACCAAGAATCTCCCTGCCCATCGCGCTCCTTACCGGTCTGGTTTCTACGAATCCCAGTATCTGTACCTCTGAGCTGTCTACAACATATCCGCCGCCGGTTGTGGCAAAAGGCTCTATAGCTATTGCCCCTTCTTTTTTCAGTGGGCGGGAATAACTTCCGGATATGTTCGGTATGAACCCTTCCTCATGCAAGTCATATCTTCCAACGCCGTGGCCTCCGAGATTTACTATCGGAGAGAAACCCCTGGACTTGATCTTGTTTTCAATCACCCGCCCTATCTCATTGACATCCAAGCCGGGTCTCGCTATCTCTATTGCTGCTTGAAGCGCGTCTCTTGCTGCGGTTATGAGCTCAGTGTCGCGCTCGCCGACCGCTACCGTAGCCGCAGTATCCGATAGAAAACCGTCAACGCTTGCGCCAACATCTATTTTCAGAACGTCGCCTTTTTTCAATGTAATGTCATCCTGGAATCTCGGAGTGTAATGTGCTGCAATCTGATTTATCGACAGGTTTGGCGGAAACGAAGGCTTCGCTCCCATGTCCTTTATTTTCCCCTCTATCGCTTCTGCTATGCTTATCAGCGTTGATCCGGGGACCGCTAATTTTATACCGGTCTCTCTGGCCTCTTTGCCTATCCTGCCCGCTAGGAGCCAATTTTCTTTTTCTTTTGAATCCATAACTGATTTTCACTCAACTATCTGAGGTCTGCCACGATTATAAAGTTTTAAGATTATTTTTTAGATGCGTCAAAGAAGTCGCCAAGAGAACTGTCTTTCCTTCCAATGAAATCTTCTTCCTTGAGCCCAAAAACCTCAAAAATAGACATCACGGAAGGCAGAACCTGGTTGTCTACGTAGTACTGGGGGTCGTATTTTATTTTATTTTGCTTTGCTATATCGAATAGCACTGCTCTTTCAGATATACTGTCGCCCGGTTTTCCTTTTGATATTATGTAGCGTATGGTGTCGCCGCTGGAGAATTTTCTGCCGCTTTTTTCGGCTGCCGAAACGTGCCTACCGGTCTGATGGTAGCTGCTTATGTCCTTTCTCAGCCTGGTCAATATGCCAAGTTTCTCCAGCGGTATAGTCCCAGAATTTATGCGGTTTACCACGTCCTTAACATATGACACGGCAGAGTCAAAGTCGTTTTTTATAAGTATGAATTCAAGAACTCTCCTCTGAGTTTCCTTTGCTATTACTGCCCAGTCCCGCCTTACCGACTGAAATCCTTTTATTATCAAGTTTGAGGAAGAATCGCACATTGCATATTTTTTCTTCGCGCCTTTCATCCCGCTCTTTGATGATACGAAAAGCGCTCTGAGATAAACGCCCTGAAGCTCCAATTCCATTGGTTTTGGAAGCTTTGAGTTTATCGCGGATATCAATCCGTTTATCTCCCCGCTTATGCCTTCTTTCGTTATGAACGCCGAGTCCGTGTCAGCGTATATTACGTCGAAGCCCATGGACATCGCGGTGTCTATGACGCTGTGGACGTAATCCCGCCCATAGGAGGTTATAGCACCGGCGCATTCAAAGCAGTACCATCTGGAATTGTAGTAGCCCAGGTATCCATAGAAGCCGTTTGCGACCAGCTTCAGCACCATCACTCTGGCTTTCAGCCTGGAATCATCGGGATAAAGCTTTAATCTGGACTTTGCATCGAACCTCAAATTCAGTATTTCCTCCACAACACTCGGTATCAGCCCGACCTTTTCATCTTTTTTTGCAAATGAGACCACATTAGAATCGTGTTTTATAGTCGAAGGACATATGTTGTGGGAAACTATTATGCTGGGGTACAGGCTCCTGAAGTCTGCCACTGCCACATCCTTGTATAGCCCTGGTTTTGGCTGGAACACAAAGGCGCCCTCGTTTATCTTCCTCATCCTGCTCTCTACCTCGAATTCAGACGGTTTATTCGGTATAAGCTCCCCTATTTTATGCGCTTTCCTCATGATCAAGTTTTCGACGACCGCTCCAGTTGTCATTCTGGATACGTCTGAAAAAGTCTGTCCAATCAGCTTGTTGAACTCGGATATCAAAGGCATCAATCTGGAGTAAAGTTTAAAGGTCAGGTGTGAATCCTGCATGCAGTATGTGCACAGGGAGGTCGCGGCTGCCCCGTCAGAAAAGACTTCATCCACTTTTTCCCAGTCGAAATCCCCTTTTTTCTCGTTCAGGACCTCGGATGCGACTTCCCTCAAAGTAAGAACTTCGGTCTTAAGGTTATAAATCGCGTATATGTTCCTTATAAAATCCAAGATATCTATATGCGCGGTCCCGTTTATCTCGGAGAATTTTCTGCTCTGGCCTTTTGATTTTATCTCGAATCCATTGAAAAGCGGTTTAATCCCCAGAATCCTGGCTCTTTCCTGTATGTATGGCATGTCAAACGAGTCTGAATTGTAACCTACTATGGCATTCGCTCCCGATTTTGAAAAAGTTTCCGTGAATTTCATTATCATCTGTGCTTCGTCTTCTACCCTTTCTATGTTCTCTCCTTCAGCCTTTAGCCAGGTTATACAGTGCTGATTCGAACCGTCGGAGAAGGATATCGCGATTATTGGGTCCACCTTTGAGTCAGGAAAAGACCTTTTTGAGAAAGTTTCTATATCAAATGCCATGGCTTTTATCGGAGCCTCCGCAAGCTTCAATTTCGAAATAGACTTTATCCTGTCGCCGTCGACATCTACCCTTACCAGGTCATAACTGCCTATCTCATTGTCAAGAAGATATCTTTTGTAGAACGGGATATCGGCTTCGTACACCCTAAAACTTAACTGTCTCAATTTTGGAACATCCTCTGGTAGTTTTGTGAATACCTTACAGACTTTTATCTTCCTTCCCAAACGAAGCATTTCGGTTTCCTGTATCTCCTCTATGAATGGCATGTCCTTTGTTTCAGGCGTGAGCGAAGCTCTGTCGGATTCGACAAAACAATATGGTCTAAAAGACGGGTCATAAAGTATTACTCTGCCTGAATCCGGCTGCATGCAAAAAAGCCGCACTACTGGCTTGCCATCGATAACTATATAATCCGCATCCAACACGAAAACATCGATGCTCATTATAATACCAACAGGCCTGCGGTTAAATACACTTTATGTCTTATGCGCTCATTTGACCGTAACAGACTTCGCTAGGTTTCTTGGATGGTCTGGGTCTATCCCTTTTGCAATTGAAAGCTTGTAAGCGAGCAGCTGGCTTATTATTATCTGGGTCACAAAGCTGAAAACTCCTGCCGGCTGGGAGCGTATGAAGAAATCAAAGGACTTGTCACTTTCTTCTGATATCCCTATTACTTTCCCTCCTCTTGATTTTATTTCGTCTATGTTATTTGAGGTAGTTGATGCATTCTTTTTAGTTATCAAAGAGACGACATAAAGGTCCCTTTGAACCAGGGCAAGCGGCCCGTGCTTAAACATCGCCCCGTCGATTGCTTCAGCATGAGCGTATGCTATCTCCTTCACTTTAAGTGCGGCTTCCTGGGCTGAGATGTAATCTACGCCCCTGCCTATGAAAAAGAGGCCGTCTTTATTCTTTAGTATCCTTACAGCCTTGTCGATGGCTTTATAGAGCGACGGTACGAATATGTTGTAGACATTCAGGCTCAGCAGCTTAAGGTCTGGCAATATTTCTTCCTCGTTTCCGGCGGCGTAGTAGGCCAGAAGCGTAAGGATTATCGCAGACATTATGAATGTTTTTGTGGCTGCTACCGCTATCTCCTGTCCGGCTGACATGTCTATATTATAATCCACAGAATTCGAAAGAGTCGAACCCTTGACATTTATTAATCCTATTTTCTTCAGGTCCTTTACCGAAGGCAGAGAATTTATCAGGTCTGCCGTCTCGCCGCTTTGCGATACTATTATTACCACGTCATTTTTTGACATGGTACGTCTATACGACGGCAGGTCTTGGCTTTGTACAGCCACTGATTTTATGCCGTTTTTTATCATCATATTGGCACCTATGCTTGCAGCGTAAAAGGAAGAACCGGAGCCTGATATGTAGACGGTTGCTTTCTTGTTTATTAGTTTTGAGGCCTTCTTTATAGCAGGAAGGCTGTTTTCCAAAAGGCGCCTGATAAGGGCAGGCTGCTCGAGTATCTCCTTCTCCATGAAATGCTTGTATCTTCCCCTGTCTATCTCTTCATACGAGAAATTGACGGTTTTTACGGGATGGTCCTGGTCTTTTCCAATCATGCTTTTTATACTGTAACCGTTCCGTCTTATCGCTGCAATTTCGCCATCGTGCATGAAGACGACTTTGTTTGTGTATTTCAGGAATGAAGGGACATCGCTTGAAACGAAAGTACCGGAGCCTGAAACCCCCAAAACTAGCGGAGAACCGTTCTTTACCGCATATATCGAATCATCTGCGCTTGAGATCACTGCAAAAGAAGACGAGCCTTTGACCTTATTGGCTGCAGAAATTATGGCATTTTCCAAACTTTTCCCTTTTTTCATCTCTTCCTCAATTAAATGAGATATTACTTCTGTGTCGGTGCCCGATACAAACCTGTGGTTCTGAAGGCTATTTTTCAGTTCTTCGAGGTTCTCTATTATTCCGTTGTGGACGACTGCTATCTTCCCGCTGCAATCAAGCTGTGGATGCGCATTTACTCTGTTGACTTCCCCGTGCGTAGCCCACCTTGTATGGAAAATCCCTCTATTGGAGCTCTCGCCATCCAGCGGGTATTTTGAAAGAACGCTGCTTATCCTTCCGGCGTCTTTCTTTACAGAAAGCTTGCCCTTTGAATCAAAAGCGCAGCCAAAGCTATCATAACCTCTATACTCCAGGTTTTTTATGCCTTCAACCAAGTATGGTATTGCATTATCAGTTCCGTTATATCCTATTATCCCGCACATAAATGATCAGCTATTGTTTTGATAAGAAAGACAAGATAGCAACTAGTATTTAACGCTTATTATATCCCAATTCGGGCAAATGCTGAAGAAACCCGGGCATTTATCCGTGCCGGGACAGCAAAAGATTAATATATATGTTAAGACAAGATAGCTGATATATGAAGACATACATACTTAAGAACGACGATGAAAAATATTTTATAAAAGAGACAAAGCTCAGCAGCGACCTGCAGGACGCCAAACTCCTGACCGGCGAGCCTTACTCCCGCATATTGGGCACTCTTTCCAAAAAACCACTGGGTTCTGAGGCCTTGGCAAAAGCTATAAAACTCAACAGAAAAAGGACCGAGCTTGCAGCTGAAAAACTTGACAAAGCTGGCCTGATAAAAACCGAGGAGAAGGGCAGCAGAAAGAATTATTCCCTCAATGTAGGGGCGATTTCATTTGAACTTTCCCCTGGAGAGGAGAAATTTGATGTAAGAGAAAAGAGGATAAAAGAGCGTGGAACCTCCAGATTTTACGATGGAATATTGAAAGAGGGCAGATTTGACGGTTATATATGTGTGGGCTCGCCGGATCCACATGGAGAGTATAAGGCCATAGCAAGAGATACCCACTATGCGATGTACCTGTCTATGTTCTTTGGGCAATTTGTCGATTTCCCGGGAAAGCCACCGACCGTGCTGGATACTGATGTCATATCAAAGAACCTTTTCAAAAACAACCTTATAGTTATAGGCGGCCCAGTGACAAACCTTGTAACCAGAGAGATAAACAGTTATCTTCCTGTAAAATTCGTCAAAGA
>JAMCRB010000023.1:0-9005 GCA_023380435.1 Candidatus Parvarchaeota archaeon
CAGCAAAGCTTTTTAAAGCATGCAAATCCTATATAAAGTGATAGCGTCCATAGGCCAGCGGCAAATCCCGTTCCCATCCAGAACACGGAAGATAATCACTGGTGCGTCTTATGAGTATTTCGTAAAAGAGAGAAAATAAGTTGATGCTATCACTAACATTTAAATAGCTAAGTTGCTACTTTAAACAAATATGCAAGGAGAAAAAATACACGGGGGGCCTCATAAGCCTCAGCAGCAGCAGAAGCAGCAGTCCTCGGACCGAAAGATTGTAAGGATAAGCGACACCGACATCGACGGGGACCAGAAGCTTAGTAATGCTTTGAGAGAGATAAGGGGAATCGGGTTTGCTTATGCAAATGCGCTTTTGAAGGCTTTAAACATAAACGGCGACAAACAGCTTCAGGATTTAGATCAGCAGTCTATGGAAAAACTCAAAGAGGCTCTAAAAGACCCTGCCAAGTTCGGGGTGCCAAGGTGGGTCATGAACTGGAGAAGAGACGAGGCCACTGGCTCGGATTATCATCTTATAAGCACTGAATTAAGGTCAAAGATGTCGATGCACATACAGAGCCTTAAAGACAGCAAGTCTTACAGAGGCTACAGGCACTCTTTCAGTTACAAGATGCGCGGACAGAAAGTAAGGTCGAGGGGTGCAAACTTCAAGGGACGTGTTGGAAGATCCCTCGGTGTGACAAAGAAGACGGCCCAGCAGAAACCGGCTCCAACGGCAGGCAAATAGTATGGGAACCAGTAAACGTCCTTCGAAGAAATACAAGCCGCCATTGAAGATATGGGACAAACCAAGGATAAAAAGAGACTACGAATTAAAGGCAAAATACGGCTTCAAGAACAAAAAAGAGCTCTGGAAGACAGAGTATGACCTTAGAAGCATAAGAAAGCGCGCACGTGATTTAGTAGGTTTGAAAGCTTTAAACATGGGTTCAGAAGAGGAGAAAGAATTCGTTAGGAAATTGCATTCTCTTGGCCTGGTCAAGGAAGATGCAGGCGTCGATGATATACTGAGCCTGTCTTTGGAAAATCTCATGGACAGGCGTCTTCAGACGATAATACTTAAGAAAGGCATGGCAAGGAGCATAAGAGAAGCAAGGCAGATAATAGCGCACAGGCACATAATCGTAGACGGAAAAGTTATTTCAGCGCCGTCTTATCCTGTAAAGCGGGAAGAGGAGGAAAAAATCTCATTTTCAGAAAGGTCGCCGCTAGCATCGCCAAACCATCCGATACATGGAGGCAAATCGAGCTGAAACATGGAAAAAGAACACGTCGGTATCGCCCACATATATGCGACGATGAACAATACGATAATACACGTTACTGATGAAAGCAACGCGCACACATTCTCGATAAAGACCGGCGGATCGCAGGTCAAAGCCGACAGGTTAGGATCTTCGCCTCGTGCTGCAATGGACGCGGCCAAAAAAATCGCAGAGGACATATCCGCTAAAGGAATCAGATCTGTATTCATAAAAGTCAGGGCAGTCGGCGGGATAAAATCAAAGACAGTCGGTCCCGGAGCGAGGTCTGCCATTAAAGCGCTGGAGAGGTCAGGAATAAGGATACTCAGTATAGAAAACGTTACTCCAATACCGCATGATGGATGCAAGAGGGCAGGTGGAAGGAGAGGGAGGAGGATGTAAATGGAAGTTTCATTGCTTGAGCAGAAGGACAATAAAGTTTCGTTCGTTTTCTCCGATTTCAAGCTTTCTTTGGTCAATGCGATAAGAAGGTCGATAATAAACAGCGTCAGAACTCTGGCTATAGAGGACGTCACGGTATACAAAAACACCAGTACGATGTACGATGAAGTCCTGGCGTCAAGGCTCGGTTTAATACCGCTCAAAACCTTTCCGGAACTGGGCAAGAGCAAGAAGGAATTTATATTCAAACTTAAGGAGATGGGTCCAAAAGCTGTTCACGCGTCGGATCTCGTCCCATCGGATAAAGACGTAGTACCGGTTTATGGGGACATGCTTATAATAAATCTAAAAGAGGGAGAGGCGATAGAGCTGGAAGCAAAGGCGGTTTTCGGAAGCGGAGTGGACCACGCAAAATTCACACCGGCGCATGTTTTCTATCATTTGTACCCAAAAATAACTATAAAGAACGGGGCCGTTAAGAACGCGGCTAAAATAGCATCGCTATGCCCTGTTAATATACTTGAAGGCAGCGGGGACACTCTCGCCGTCAAAAAAGGAAAGCTGCAGGAATGTATACTGTGCAAGGCATGCGAGGATTTCGCAGGCGAGGACGTCATAAAAATATCATCCGAACAGAACAAAGTAGTGTTCGCGCTCGAGAGCTGGGGCCAGCTTGAGCCAAAGGAAATACTCTCAGAAGCCATAGATTTACTGGCAGAAGAGGCGGAAGATATAGCGAAGAGTATATAAATCTTAATACTGATGATGAAAAATCCTTCAGATTTTGAAAGGTTCAGCGGCGCGTTCGTTTTTGCAGTAATCTTTCTTCTGATAATAGCCCTGCTTTTCTTTGTTATCGGTTCGGCGTATGGGCTGATAACTGTGAATCATCCCGAGCTGGCACAGCCGCAGGTTAGCTTCATCTGCAACACCAACGGTTCATTCATCAGCGTGTCAAACACTCTACAGAGCGCAATAAGCATAAACTCAATCCAGCTTTTTTTCGACGGGTCCTCCTACAATGTTTCCTCAGTCCGCGGGTATCTGCTGCCGGCAGGCTCCGTTAAATACTTCTATTACCCTGTCGCAGAGTGCAGTTTAGATGACGTGTTTTCTCCTGTCGAAATAAACATGTCTTATTCAGCTGAAACAGTCTACAAAGGTACCTCTTCTTATCCCTTTTCTCTGCCTACAGGTTTGATTTCAATAACACAGCATTAAGCATTGAATATACTGTCATCAAAGAATCCTTTTGTTTTTAAATCGGCCCAGCTTCCACGGTCATACCTATAAAGTATGTCCCCTTTCTTGTCTTTTTCCACTTCCCACGGCTTGACAAGAACCAGGTCTCCCTCGCCTATCCACAGATATCTGCTCAAGCTGCCTTTTACCTGGCACAGCCTTATCTTGCCGTCGGCGCACTTGACATACATTCGTCCGAATCCTAAAAGCTGCATTATGTAGCCAACCATCTCGTCTTTTTTTGGATATCTAAAATAAGGGGCGCCAGTCATACAAAGAACTCATTCAATTCATATCTTATATACTTGCGCATGTTTTATACCTGCTATCGTAGTAACGCTGCCTTCATTGACTATGTGTTTATTAACCGCGGCGTCGACTATCCCGTTCCCTATAAGGTTTACGTTGTCTGCTTCGGTTATCTCTGCAAAAACTTCCTCTTCAGAAAAAGTCTCTTCTCCATAAAAACTAGGCGATACGAAGAACTCTATGTCTTTTTCGGTGTCTTTCAGCTCCCTGTTTAAAAGATCAGAATCGCTTACGGCAATCACCGACCTGCCTGCAGCATCCGTGTGCTTTTTCATGCTGAATGCCGTCATATCACTTAAGCCTCCCGACCGGATACTCCGCCCCGCATCCGAGGCATTTTACATAGAAATTCTTGTCTACTTTTTGCATCTGTGTGTCAGGCGACCCGCATTGCTTGCAGATGACATACTCTTTCACATAGTAGTTCATCTTTTCAAGCACGACCTTTTTGGAGAAGTGCCCTCCAAGTATTATTTTGCTGGTTTCATCGACCTGGCCTGGCGCCGTAAGCTCATGCATCAGAAATTTTGCTATGTGATTAAGGGGCCGGTTGACGTATTTTGCGAATTTCTCGGCGTTCACAGCCGTCTTCTGCCCGACAGGATAGACATCTATCTCCGGCGGCTCGAATCTGTTGCCGCTCCCCGACTTCCTCTCTTTTAGGATCCTGTCCATCATCTCTTCGTATTTACTTTCCATTTATGTCCTTTAGGTTGAGTATGCTCTGTACTTTATTATAGCAGTACCTATCTAATCCTATCGATATGATATTATTTAAAGATAGTGTGACGTTTTCATTGTAAATGTCTATAGATCCAAGAACTTCGACGAAATCGCCCTTGTTTATCCTCTCGACCATCCGGAACGACTGCTTTTCAAAATGAACCAGTATGGATGAAAATGTGTCGTCCAGGACCAGGTACCCGCTGCCGGTTTCCTCCTTGAAATCCATAGTATAAACCGAACCTATAACATGCAGACGGTACATTTTTTTCCCGGCGATTTCTATGCAGCTCCCCTCAGAATCTGATATTCTCTGCCCGTCGTTTATTACGGACAACGGGACCATAAAAAATGTGAAATCCATATCATAACAGCTTTAAAAAGCCCATCTTCGGCTCGAATATCTCCCCTTCCTTTTTCAACTTTGAAATCGCGTCGTCTACACCGTCCTTCTTAATGCCGCTTTTCTCCGCATCCTCGTATACTTTTGTTATCGCAAGCATAGACCCTGCAGGCAGAGAATCCAACTCGGCCTTTATTATGGATTTCACCGAAATTATGGTGCCTCTCTGAGATGACGATATCCCGCTTATGACTCTATCTATGTCCAGTTCGCCCGTGCTTTTGTCTACCCCGACCTCGCTTAGATAAGCCATCATAAGGTCAACCGCCCTTTTTGCGTCCTCTACCACAGCCATGTCTGAAAGCCTTACCTTCGCAGACGCCTCTGTCATCCTTATCAGAGCTTCAAGCTGCCTTGCGGATATCGGGATTGGCCTGACTTCCTGCCCCTCAGTCGAGTACTGAGCTCTGAGCTTTAGGTAAAAGTCCTCTATTACGCTGATTGCTTCTGATGAAAGGACTGGTTTTATGTTTTGTTTTGCGTAGGCTATGAATTTTTTCATTATAGCAGTCGGTATGTCGGGTTTGTTTTTGTTTATGTCACGGTTCGCCTCGAGTATCCTTTTTGCTATTTTTTTGTCATTTTCATTGTTTGGCCTGTCCTTCATTATGAATATCAGGTCAAAACGGTTTATGAGAGTCGGAAGAAGGTCTATCTGGTTGGCCACCATATCAAAGGCATTGAATCTCCCGAATTTGGGGTTTGCAGCTGCGAGTACGGTAGTCTGTGCAGACAGAGTCGCGTGTATGTTTGCCTTCGATATAGTTATAGTCTGCTGTTCCAGGCCCTCGTGCAGCGCTATCCTGTCGTCTTTATTCATCTTGTCGATCTCATCTATCGCAAGAAGTCCTTTGTTAGTCAGCGGCATCGCTCCTGCCTCCAAGATGTAACTTCTGGTAGCTTCGTCTTTCAGTATCGTGGCAGTAAGCCCGGCTGCGCTCGAGCCCATGCCTGTAACGTACCTCGCTTTTGGCGCCACCGTGCTGACATACTTCAAAAGCGTACTTTTAGATGTTCCCGGGTCTCCGACAAGAAGTATGTGGATGTCCCCCCTGACTGCGCTGGATTTGTCGCCAGATTCCTTCCTAACGCCGCCGAAAAGCTGCAGCACTATCGCATCCTTCACGTAGTCGTATCCGAATATGTTTGGGGCTATCGAGTTTCTGAACTTAGTGTATATCATTTTGTCTTTTGCGAGCTCTTTTACGACCATCTCCTCTTCTTTTGAGACCTCTATGTCCTCGTATCCCTGTTCCAGTGCCTCGAGGTAAGACGCGGATATGAATATATCGGACGTGTTGGACTTTTTACCGCTGGGATATATTATCGGCTCTTCATTTACTATACCGGAGACCACGACTTTGTTCCCTGGTATTATATTCCTTTCGAACTTTGGGTCTACTATGTCCCCCTTTAAGATTACGTTCATGTGCTCCGGCTGCGCCCCTCCTACCAGGTCTTCCGGTGCCTCTTCCAGTATTATTTTCTGTGTGTCTATGAGCTCCTTGTTTATTATCTTGAAGTGTCCTTTTTTACCGCAGTTGGCACATATAGTCGGCGGCTTCGTAGTCCTCTCTTTCTGCTCTACTCTGGTTATATGGCCGCAGGTCTGACACTCAAAATCTATAGATTTGGCCATAGGCTTTACGCTTATCGCCACCTTTATCAGGCCGTTTATCTGTACAAGTTTTCCGATGTGTTTACTGCGTATTTCGCTTATTAGAATCTGGGCGGTGTCAGGAAGGTTTTTTATCCTTACCTCGAGTTCTGTTTTCTTTAAAGCCACTTGGCTCTCGTTTATGAAATATTTTATTGCATCTATAGCTTCGGTCGGGTTGTTTATTATATAGTCGCCGAGCTCAGGCGAGAAATCGTCTACATCTTTGAAGTCTATGAGTATGGATGTCTCACCCATCGCAGCTGCCTTTTTGATCTGCTCTTTTAATTTGCTCGTTACGAAGGAAGCTATAATTTCATCATGCTCTGATTTCATATATAGAATACAAACTTTACCAATATTAATACAATATCCCGATTTATCTACCTTGGCTTCCTGTGGAGATTTTTTTATTTCGGATTTAAAATCATAATTATAGTAACGTCATTTTATAAAAAACACGTGCCTTATCACAGTAAAAGCCAGAGGGGTGATATATCCGAATACAAGTCCGAGTAAACCGCCCGCGATAACATCCCTGAGATAATGGTCCTTCAGGTAAATCCGAGTATACGCAATGAAAACTCCGAAAGCAAACAATGGTATGAAAAGAAAGTTTCCAATCATCAATCCGGCAAAAAACATCGCAAGCGAGGAATGAGCGGAGGGAAAACTCCTCCTTTCGATTTTGAATGTCTTATTATAGTAGCGCCTCCCGGTCGCATTTTTGGGTCTTTTCTGCCCTACAAGCAGTTTTATCGCTTCGGTAACAATAAAAGTCACTGCGGAACCGACTATTATCTCCGTTAGCAGAAGCGCGTCAGGAAAAATCAATATTATCAAAAGTGTTTCAAAGAGAAAAACCTCCAGGGCTGATCTTTCTATGAAGATCGCAATGCTCTTAAAAAGTTCCTCACTTCTCATGCTTTGGATCTTTTTTCAAGAAGATAGATCATCCTGTCAGCTCCGACTATCTCCGGCAGCACAACGTCTGTCGCGCCGAGCTCCTTAAATTTAATTAAGTTGTTAGTCGAGTTGCAACGGCTTATTATCCTGATGTCCTTTTTTGCCGCCTTAGCGTTCAGGACCACTATGAAATTATCTACGTCCTGTCCGAGCGCAGCGAAAACCGCACTGGCTTTCTTCGCGTTTGCCATCTTAAAGGTCTTCTCATCGAGTGCATTTTCTTTCAGGACGTTAAAGCCGAGCTTTTTCAGCTCCACCGCCCTGGCTTCGTTGTTCTCTACTATCAAAACCTTTTTCCCTCTTTCTTTGAGGTTTATTGCGACTCTTTCGCCTATCCTGCCGCCACCGCATACGATGTAGTGGTTCCTAAAACTTATTGTCTGAGCCATATAAATGACACCTCCAAATTCTTTTCTTATCAAAGACACTAAAAACTCAAAAAGGTATACCGCAAAGACACCAAGAAAAAGCGATAAAAACAGAAGCAAAAATCCGTAAGAAGCGCTGAAATGGAACGTTTCCAAATCTGTCACTATAGTAGTGAATCCGCCCAAGACCGAGATGTTGCTTTGGCTGGCGACAAAGCTAGAAAGCGCAGTGACTATGAAAGCAAGTATTACAGCGCTTATAAGCAGTTTTTCGCCTGCTTCCTTGATAACGTCCATTAAAATAATGCTTGTTATAAACTAATAAAGCTTTAGAGGGCCTACTCCATTAGCTCCATTTCTATGTTTACTTCCTTGGGTACGGAAGTCTTCATTATCAAGTGCAGCGCCTTTGGATCGGCCTGCATGTCTATGATTTTCTTGTGCAGCCTTATCTCCCACGTTTCGTAGCTTTCCCTGCCGGACCCGCACGGCGACCTGCGCGTCGTCACTTTTATCTTTTTAGTAGGTAATGGGATTGGGCCGGCTATCGCTGTGCCAAGTTTCTTCGAAATATCCACTATATCATTGCAGACATTCTCTAGTTTATCTGCATCGGTCGAAGTCAGCTTTATTCTTGCTTTTTGCATATTTGCCTAATGCATTAAATCAGATTACAAGTATTTAACTCTTTCTAAGCTGTTTTTTGCTCTTCCACGCTTTAGATTAGAGATTTGTAAGGTTTATAAAGACTTGAATATTTACATAGTATAATATAAAAAATTAGGAGGTAGCTGATATGGTAGATGAAGCGAAAACTGAAAAGAACTTAGATTCGCAGGTATACTCCCTGCTTGAAAAAGTAAGAGCTAAAGGAGGCTCTTTCAGGAAAGGAGTAAATGAAGTGACGAAAGCCCTAGAGCGATCGCAGGCAAAACTTGTAATATACGCAGAAGACGTTTCTCCAAAGGAGATAGTAATGCACTTGCCGCTTCTCTCAAAGGATAAGGGCGTGCCTATAGTGCAGGTTAAAAGCCGGCTCGACTTAGGCAAGGCGGCCGGATTGAGCGTCGGCTCCGCAGCAATAGCAATAATAAACGCCGGTGAGGAAGCACACGCTCTAGATGAACTCGTTAGCAAACTAAAGTGAGATTAACATGAAACAGCCTGATAAGACAAAAAAGAACCAGCCTCAGAAGCAATCGTCAAAGGCGCAGGTTCAGACGTCTGTACAGGAAGGTTTTCCTGCTGAAGTCATAGAGATAGTCGGAAGGCACGGCGTAGCCGGCGAGGTAACACAGGTAAAATGCAAGGTACTGTCAGGATTCGACAAAGACAAGATAATACGTAGAAACGTCAGGGGGCCGACTGTTATAGGAGACATACTTGTGTTAAGGGAGACAGAGATGGAGGCTATGCCTATCAGGTAGATATGAAATGCAGTTTTTGTAATTCAGAGATAAAGAGAGGAACCGGGATTATGTACGCCAAAAACGACGGCACGGTCTACAACTTATGTAGCAGGCGATGCATGACATACATAATAATGAAGAAAGACCAGAGAAAATTCAAGTGGGCAAGAGATAAATAAGCCTGATTATTATATAGATAATGATAGACCACAGGGGCAGCGTTTCTTTCCTGGCGATAATAGTCAGTATAATAATAATCATACCGATTGC
>JAMCRB010000023.1:9582-10781 GCA_023380435.1 Candidatus Parvarchaeota archaeon
GGCAATCAATCGTATTTCATAAGCGTAAGCAATTCAGAATGTTCTGCAGGGGGCGGCACTTGTGCTTCAAACCCGATGGCTTTCCTATATGGCAACCCTGGTGAGATATCCTACCAGACCTGCTCATATCACGGTGGCGCATCGATAACATGCAGCTTTTCAATCGGCTAAAACAATATGGTAAATTACGTAATCGAGATGATAGGGATGATAGTGATGATGGCAATAATAATCATCGCCGTTGTATATTATGTACTGCTTCCTTCTATATCGGTTCAGAGCTCATCAGATTTTTATTCCTCTTTTGTATCAGCGGCGGATAGTGCATGTACCTCGCCGCAGACACTTTCAAATATACAGTTTGATTCGCCAGCGGCGATAGTTTTCCAGATATATGATACGCCGTCCTGCAACTCGGTTTTGACAGCTAACCCGTCCATATTCTCAAACACGACTCCCTTAAGCATAGACTTAGAGAACAACTATGATCTATGTTATGCAAAGGTGAATAATCCCTCAGCTCTTGGTGTCTCATCCGGGAGTCAATATTATTATTCACAGCCCATACAAAAGACCTATTATTTCAGTCTCGGGCCGAACAACCCGCCTACAGCAGAGTTATCAGCTTCCTCCCCGGTAAACAAGCTGCTTGTGCCAGCCATACAAGCAAATTCGACTTCTGGCAGTCTAAGTCTCATACTGGTATCAAGTAAACCGATAAACGTGAGCGATTTCAGCTTTTCGCTTTTACAGTATGTCAATGTATCATCTCAGGTCAATGTTTATTTCAATAGTTTAGACAGCTGTGAACGTTCGTTTACTGTTACTCCTTCTTCGCCTTATCCTTCCTTTGATTCACCTTGCCAGAGCAACGTTTCTAACGTAACAATAGAAGCTATATCAAATCCTGTAAATGGTAAATCGCCTTCACTGCAGTACCAGGTAAATTTCTCCGCAGTACCTATATTGAACATATCAAGTGGCATTCCTACCTTATCGCAGCAGTGCAGCAACATAGTGCCAGCCGTAAGCAGCGGTTACATAGCTAATGGGACTATAACATGCGAGCCGATTATATGCGGAACGACATCGTTTCCGTTGGCAGATTCGAATCAAGACCCGTTTCTCGGCTTGTATAGCGGATCGTTTACCTCCGTCGAGTTAACCTCTGGAGTAAGCAGCATACAGTTCATAAATGC
>JAMCRB010000024.1 GCA_023380435.1 Candidatus Parvarchaeota archaeon
CGCGTTCATCTCCCCTATTACATTTCCGCAGTTAAGGCACTGCAAGTACATCCTAGTAGATTTAAGTCTTTCAAGGACCATCTCCCGCAGCGCTTTTTTGGCTTCGTTCGGCTTCATTATTGAGCCACCATACGTGTTTTCAAGCCCTTCGTAAGTGAGGGGGGAAGCCGGGCCGTCATTAAGCGTCGTTTTTATCCTGCCAGACCGCATGCCTTCCAATACATCAAGTAGCCCATCAAAATCGATTTTATCGTTGAAAATCTCATTGTATGTTTCACTTTCTATTATGCTGCCTTTGTAAAGGTCAATCAGGGTCCTTAAGTGCATCTTTGTGAAATCAGCATACTTGTTTATGACCCCGAACCTTTTCGCAACGTTGAGGAATCTATATTCGTAGAGAGACGTCCTGCTAAGGCCTTCCTTTACGAGCGTCTCCGGATCGTCTATCGATGATATTATCTTGCTTATCTGCTTCAGTGGCAGGTGCGTTTTTATTATTATCCTATACGGGTCTATCTTCGAAATTACGCTTTCGCCCGTCACCATTGATATCTTTGCGGCTATCGCCTTTGAAAAAGCTTCGTTGACTTTGTTTCCGAAAACCGAATGGATTATAACATAATCCCTTACTTTCTCTATTACTACATTGTTTTTGTCCGGGATAGAGAAGTTTTCTTTCTGCTCTTTGAGCACGGAGAATTTCTCCACGTATTCGTGTCTTAAATCTGCTGCAGTCTCCGCTACGAATTTGTGGACAGGCATAAGCTCGCCCTCCCACGCAGGTATTGCACCGACTGACTCGTGAGCTCTTATCACCGTTATTTTGGATGGCTCTGTTTTTATTATCTTCCATGTCTCTCCTCTCATTACAAAGGCCTCTCCCTCTTTGCCGTGTTCTGCTATGAATTCTTCATCCAAAACTCCTATTTTTTTGTTTAACTGGGAGTCTACGACGACGTAAGTTTTTCGATTTGGTATCGATGATATGTTATTTATGTAAAAAAGCAGGCCCCTCCTGGTTCTTACCAAACCGTCGCCATAATATCTTAGCATGTAGTGTTTAATCAAGAAATCGATTGTCAAGCCGAAAGTTTCCTTATTTAAAGATTTGTAAGCGTATGACTTTTTAATCAGAGAGAAAATTTCATCCGGCTTATTTATGCCCTGTATGACTATGCCGACTATCTGGTGGGCAAGTATATCCAGGCTTCCTAGCGGCAGATTTATCACTTCGAGTCTGTCCTTGGCTCTGCATGCCTCTATGGCCTTACTCTCCAGATAATCGTCTACATTTATCGTAAGTATCTTTCCTACTGCGATTCCCTCTTGTTTGTGATTGGAGCGACCGACCCTCTGGACAAGTTTTATTACTTGTCTTGGCGACATGTACTGTATAACAAGGTCCACGTCTCCTATATCTATGCCAAGCTCCAAAGAACTTGTAGCTATCATAAGGTCTATCTCCCCTACTTTGAATTTGTTCTCTATTTCAGTCCTTACTTCCTTTGAAAGAGAGCTGTGGTGCACTTCCATCTTCTTGTCCTTTAGAAACTTTGCAAGCCTGTACCCAAGCAGTTCAGCGGCCTCCCTTGTGTTTGTAAATATCAGAGTTGACTTGGAACCTTTTATTTCATTCTCTATATAGCGCAGGGATGTTGCTACGACTTCGTTGATTCCCTCTTTTTTTGCAACGCTTTCATCATCGGAGTCTATGCTGGGGTAAACCACGCCAATGTCGTATTTTTTGTTCCCCTCGAAGGAAACGCTTTCGTCGCAGCCGAGAAACTTTTTAGTCTCCTCGAAATCACTTATCGTAGCACTTATCCCTACAAGCTGGAAATCCGCTATTTTTTTCAATCTTTCTATTGCTACGCTGAATTGGGTCCCTCTTTTTGATTCCATCAGGCTCTGGACTTCATCGACTATCATGAACTTCAGGTTTTTGAGATGCTCCATCATCTTTTTGCTAAGGAACATAGACTGGATGGTCTCTGGCGTCGTAATCAAACAGTGCGGCGGCATCCTTATCTGGTTTGCCCTGTCATAAGCTGAGGTATCCCCGTGCCTTATGTCTATTTCAGCGCCAAATTTGGTGCTTATCTTTATTATGTTCTTGAAAACATCGCGGTTCAATGACCTTAAGGGTGTCACGTAGAGAAGTTGTATCCCTGGCTTGTCGACATCAACTTTGTCGAGCATAGGGAGATAAGCAGCAAGAGTTTTTCCATAGCCTGTCGGCGCACGTATTATCAGATTTGCGCCCGCTTTTATTTTAGGTATGACCTCTTTCTGTATTCCGGTGAACTCCGTAAACCCGGCTTCGTTTACTATCTTTTGTAGTTTTGGTGATAGGGTTTCCATATAGAGATTTAAATGTAGAGCGCTACAATTAGTTATGACATCGCAGCTTAATAATGTTATTCAGAAGGCTTATAAAGTTTTCGTTCCAAGAGGGGCGGATATCACAATTTTCAGCAAAACTGCAGAGGACACGAAAAGGCTCCTGGAAGAAAAGGCAAAAAAAGCCGGGATAGACGTGGAGATACGCTTCGGCGGGTCATACTCAAAAAACACCTGGGTAAAGGGAGAAAGCGACATAGACATATTTGCGATATTCGGCTCAGAGAAGGACACGAAACTCCTGAAAAATATGATGATCCCAGGCTTTATAGGGGCGAGGGGCAGCAGGGAATATTTTAAGGGCAGGATAAACGGTATAACCGTAGAGGTGGTTCCATTAGTCAGGTTTGACAGCGTAAAGAACGTTAAGAACTCGATAGACCTCTCCGTGCTGCATGAGAAATACGTAAGGGAAAAGCTCAATGAAAACCTGAGAAAGGACATAATAATCTTGAAGAGATTCTGCAAATCAAACGGGTGCTACGGATCCGAAACGTATAAACACGGGTTCTCAGGTTACGCGCTTGAACTATTAGTGATAGAATACGGAGGGATCTTGCCACTGCTTAAAGCAGTTGATTACTGGCAGGACGGGATGGTTATAGACATCGAGGGACATTACAAAAACGCGGATAATGCGCTAGAGAGCATGCCAAAACAGGAAGCTCCTATGCTGCTTATCGACCCGACAAATCCCAAAAGAAACATCTGCGGGTCCCTTAACAGCGAAAACCTTTCAAAGTTCGTTTTTGCCTGCAAAAGATTTGTGATATCTCCGTCGTTTTCAATGTTTCAAGAGCATGATATCGGCAAGGAGATACGAAGGCTTTCAAAGTTTCGTGGCTCAAAGTTGTTTACATACGATACTAAGATAATCGAGCCACGGGATACCTTCTTATCGAAGTATAACAAAGCGCTGGACAGGCTAATAAACGAGCTTAAATCAAACGATATAGAGATATACAACTACGATGTGGATTACAGGGAGGACGTGGCGAGACTTTTCCTGGAAATAAAGAGCACCCCATCAACATCCACAAAACAAGTCCCTGGCCCGAAAGTGTGGATAAAATCGAAAAATCTGAAGGAATTCCTTAAAGCTCATGACAGAGTATATTTGAAAGGCGACTGTCTCTACTACGATAAGAAGTACGGGACAAAAAACTTTAATATAGCAATAAAGACAAGTATTATAAAATACATGTCCTATAAGGCAGTACTAAAAATCTAAGCCCGAATAGCTCAACGGCAGAGCATTTGGCTGTTAACCAAAGGGTTGCAGGTTCGAATCCTGCTTCGGGCG
>JAMCRB010000025.1:0-14688 GCA_023380435.1 Candidatus Parvarchaeota archaeon
ACCACAAATGACCCCGATTCGATTGTAAAGATAAAGAGCGGAAACCTTGAGACTGGTATAATAGACTCGTCTATAATAGGTAGGGAGAGCGGAAGCTTGATTCAGTTCCTTTTCGTAAGATACGGTTCAGATGTTACGGCAAAATTCATAGATCAGGTAAACAGACTTGGTCTCCTTACCCTGTTTAAATTGGGAATGAGCGTTAATATAAGCGAATTCGATATACCTGAATCAGCTAAAGCAGAAATAAAAGAGATAATAGACTCAAGCATAAAGGAAGTAAATTCGATGCTAAAAGAGGAGGATGACTTAACAGAGGCTAAGATATTGAGCTTGACAAACAGGATAAGAATCAAGATAAGGAACGTTTTGGACAGCAATCTGTCCAGAGAAAATAACAACGTAGAATCGATGATGATAACAGGAGCAAAGGGTAACATAACAAATCTTATAGCTACAGTAGGTGCAGTAGGGCAGCAGCTCCTCCGTGACGTGAGGATAAACATAGGTTACACAGATAGGCTTACTGCTCACTTCAAAAAGGGAGATAAGGGACTCCTTGCAAGAGGATTCGTGGCTTCGAATTATAGAAGCGGGTTGAATCCTATAGAATATTTCCTTCACGCTGCAAGCTCCAGAGAAGGGCTGATGGACAACGTGATTCGTACACCGATATCCGGTTACATGCAGAGGCGTCTATCTTCGGCCCTTCAGGACCTTAAGGTAGTGGATGACCTTTCAGTAAGACTTGGAAATTCGATAGTTCAATTTATATACGGAGAAGACGGAGTAGATGTATCTCTCAGCGACAGAGGCGAACTTAACATAAACATATAATTATGGAAATCCCAAAAAAACACTTAGAAGCGTTCAAAGAGCGTTACGGCGAGAAAGCTGATTTGAAGAAGCTAGAAACTATATATAAAAATTCTATGATAACACCTGGAGAAGCAGTCGGCGTTATTGCAGCTCAAAGCATAGGTGAGGCAAGTACCCAGCTTACACTTAGAACAAAGCACTCCGCAGGTCTTTCTTTGATAAACACGACTGCAGGGCTTCCAAGGCTTGTTGAGATATTCGACGCTAAAAAAGAGATATTGACGCCGGTAATGGACGTATATCTGAAGGAGGAATACGCAAAGTCGAAACAGAAAGCCTCCGATTTTGCAAGTCGCTTGATAGAAATAAAAATAAAGGATCTTGTTTCATCGTACAACGTTTCTATAAGGAAAAAATCAGTGAATCTGGTTTTTGACAGGGAAACATTGAAATCGTACGGGCTTACCCTAAGAGATATCACACAGAAGATATCCGCAGCGAAGATGGAATCCCACATAGAGGAGGACACGCTTACAGTTATAGACAAGACTGCAGACAGCGTCAAGAAACTGATAAGACTAAGGAATAAACTCGTCGAAATAAGCGTTTCAGGCATACCAAACATAAGCAGGGCTATACTGAACACCGCACAGGACGGTACTTTCTGGATCAAGACCGTTGGTACGAACCTTGAAGAGGTATTAAAGCTAGATGAAGTTGACCAGAAAATGACATTTTCAAACGATATAATCGAAGTCTCGAAAGTCCTGGGAGTAGAGGCCGCAAGAAACCTAATAGTAGAGGAAATAAACAATACCCTAAGCAACGTAGGCCTTAAGGTTGATTTAAGACACATGCTTCTGATAGCGGATGCGATGTGCATGGATGGGACAGTAAGAGGTATAGGAAGATACGGTTTAAGCGGAGAAACAGAGTCCGTTCTTGCAAGGGCGTCATTCGAGGTGCCGCTCAAGCATCTTTTCGAAGCAGGAATGTACCACGAAACAGATCAATTTAAATACACCGCCAATAATATAATGTCTAATCAGGTAATACCTGTCGGAACCGGCGGAGTAAAGCTCGTAGTAAAGGAACATGGAAAAGGAAATAGAACAGAAGATGAGAAAAAAGATAGCGAATAAAGAAGTCTATATCGGCATGAATTCTACCGTTAGAGCCTATAATAAAAAGGATCTTGATTTCATAGTGTACGCAAAGAACATAAGCCGTGACATGCTTTCTGCGCTCGACAAGCTCGAGGCGAAGAAGTACGTCTACGATGGTGACAGTGAAGCGCTTTCCATCGCCTGCGCTAAGTCATTTAACATATGCGTCTTGGGCGTAAAGAAATGATATTATGAATATAAAACTAGACGAAGACACCATAAGAGCGATGAATGTTTTTTCCAGCGTAACAGGGGTCTCACCGAGGGACTGTTTGATCAGCGACGACAAACTGATATTCCTGGTCAATCAGGGACAGGCCGGGATGGCTATAGGCAAAAACGGCATAAAAATAAAAGTATTGGAATCCATGATGAAAAAAGAGGTAATGGTTGTAGAATATTCAGACGATCCTGTCAAATTTTTGGAGAATTTCATACGGCCGAATCTTCTTATCTCCGGATATCTTACGGTCGGGCAGGAAGCCGAAAAGCAGATACACGCTTCGATAGAGGGAAAAGTAAGTGGAATGAGAGTTAAACTGCTAAAAACCCTAATGCAAAGGTATTTTAATATAATGAGCATTAACATAAAGTAAAATATGGGGAATAAAACTCGCGGATTGTTCAATGGAAGGATGCTTCTTGAGAGAAGGAAAAGAGTCAGGTTCAGCAAGAATAAGAGCAAATCCTACTTCAGCGGCCACTGGAAAAAGTTCGACCCATTGGGCGGAGCGCCGCAGGCCAAGGGAATCGTCCTTGAGAAAGTGGAGATAACACCGAAAAAGCCATCATCCGGTAAAAGAAAATCATGCAAAGTACAGCTAACGAAGAACGGCAAGGTTATAACCGCATACATACCTTTCAGCAAGGGTCTGACTTTCATAGACGAGCACAACGACGTTATGATAGAGAGGATAGGCGGTGCACAGAAGGGAGCCAGGGGAGACCTTCCTGGAGTAAAATTCAAAATAACTATGGTGAATGGGATATCACTTAAGGAGCTAGTGAAAGGAAGAAAACAGAAACCAATGAGATAAAATGGAACAGACAGAAGAAAACGAAGCACAGAAAAAAGTCAAAGAGGAGCCAGTATTTTCTTCGCTGCTTTTTCAGAAGTATGACCTGTCTTCTGTCGATATAAAGGATCCAGGCCTCAAAAGGGTGATTTCACTCAAATCAGCCATCCTACCAAAAAGCGCAGGCAAATTTTCACAGCAGAGACTGGCAAGGGCCAGAGTAAACATAGTCGAAAGGCTTATGGACCATTTGATGGTGCCAGGCCACAAAGGCAAGAAGCATCTTAGGACATCAAAGATGGCTTCGGGCCGCTTTTATACTACTTTTAAGATTGTCGACGAAGCTTTCGATATGATAGCCAAGGACGGGAAAAATCCCGTACAGGTGCTTGTCGATGCAATACAAAATTCGGCGCCGAGAGAGGAAGTAATGACTCTTCTTGTTGCGGGCCAGAGACTTGCGAAGCAGGTCGATACGTCGCCAATGAGGAGATTAGACCTGAGTTTGAGATGGATAGCACAGGGGACTTTCCAGCTATCTTTTTCCGGCAAAAAAGCATCAAGAGCGCTATATGAGGTTTTGACTGGCGCCGCTGCTAATTCGGATGCGTCGTTCCCCGTTTCTAAGAGGATAGACACGGAAAGGCAGGCTTCTTCAAGCCGTTAGTTGATTATTTGAAGAGCTGCGTTATCTTTTTTATCTGACCACTATAATCTATTCTTTTTTCCGGTATCCGGCCGCCTTTAAAGAGCTTCAGCAATGATTTTACGGTTTTATCGGGATTGCTGGTGTTGTCTATTTGCACGGTTTTTGGGTGCATACCTATAGATTCTATGTAAGTGCCGTCTATAGCTTCAAATAATACATTGTCGTATATTTTGTCTTTTGTGTATCCTCTTTTAGAAAGCCTTTTGTATAGAACTAACGGACTGCATCTCAGCACCACCCAAAAATCGACTTTATCCGACCTTATGAAGTGAGCTAAATGCGAAACTATGACCGTATCATCTGCAATGTTATCAGAGGCTATTTTATTTATTTTACGTATGGATACGGATTTTTCCCTGCTTTTACCCGGTGAAATGAAATTATTTAAATCAAGTAGCTTGTATCCGAGAGACTTTGCGATCGATGTCCCAATCAAATGTTTTCCGGTTCCAGGAGTTCCGCTTATAACTATTATCATATATCTATGAGCAACAGTCAAAATTTAACGTTATCAGCCTGTGCGAAAGTGTATAGTAATGTATTTATCGACAAAATTTAAAGAACACTATATGGAAGCGGAAAAGATAGCCATAAATCTAGATGAATCCGAAAAGAAGATTCTGACTGCGGTTTCTTCTGGGCCAATGGACTCCGCATATTTAATCGATAAAATAGGGCTTGACAGGGACTCTGTTATGAACGCTTCAAGGCGCCTTCTAAGTAAAGGATTAGTCAGAGTCCTTACTTCCGTATCTGTGGATTTTAAGCTTACGGACCTCGGGAGGAAATATGCCGCCGATGGCCTGCCGGAAAGAGTCCTTTTATCCTATATATCAACAAACAAACAAGCGGATTATAAGCAACTTACAGAGAGTGTTCCGCTTACTAAGGAAGAGTTCAGCGCGGCGATAGGCTCACTAAAGAAAATTAAGGCTATAAGTATAGATGGCTCGGCTGTAAAAATCGACAAAGAGAAGCCGAAGGAGCTTGAAGAAAAGGAAGAATCGATGGAAAAAGTAATGAAAGGCCTTAATCTCGATGAGAATGAGATAGTAAGTGAACTGATAAAAAGAGGCATAATAGAGAAAAAAGAAAAATTTTCCGAGACGGTGGAGATAACGGATCTGGGAAAAGAGGTAATGAAAACCAAAGGTTTCTCACTTAGACCTGTTGATAAGCTCAGCCCTGAGATAATATATAACTGGAAAGATGCTGTTTTCAAGGGATACAACCTTGACATGGACATACCAATGCCACTATCCGGCAAAAAGAACATAACAAAGCAGTTCGCTTCAATGATAAAAGAAATTCTTGTGTCTATGGGCTTTAAAGAGATGAGGAGCGACTATGCGGAATCCAGCTTTTGGAACTTTGACGTGATGATGTTCAAGCAGGACCACCCTGACAGGGACATACAGGATACAGTTCATATAGGCGCCGGAGAGACAAAAGTGCCTACCGAGCTTCTGGAGCGCGTAAAGGGCGTTTATGAGTCGGGCTTTAAATCCTCCACCACAGATTCATCGATCGGGTTCCGCAGAGATTTTGACATTTCCGAAAGCAAGAAGCTAATCATGCGTGGCCACACCACAGCCACAACCTTCCGTTACATCTACGATGAGATATCAAAGCACAAGGATTTACCGGCCAAATTCTTTTCCGTAGACAAGGCCTTCAGGAACGAGACCATGGATTTTAGCCACCTGCCTGAACTTTACCAGATAGAGGGAGTTGTATACGATGACGACCTGAACTTAAGCGACCTAGTATCGTACATAAAGGAGTTTTATTTAAGAATCGGGCTCGACAAAATAAGGCTGAAACCGACTTATAACCCGTATACAGAGCCAAGTCTGGAGATACAGGCTTTCAGCAAAGGCCTTGACAGATGGATAGAAGTAGGCAACTCTGGCATCTTCAGACCGGAAACGCTAAGGCCTTTCGGGATTGAGAAAAATATAATAGCCTGGGGCTTTGGCATGGAGAGGATTCTGATATCAATGCTGGGGGTAAGCGATATAAGGCAGATATACGGCGCATTTTCCGACCTTGATTTTCTGAGAAACGTGCCCGAAAGCAAAATTCTTAGAGGGAGTTCATAAAATGGTAATAATAGACTCAAAGATATCGAAGCTTAATGCGATAATGCGCAGAAATTTAAGCGCCGATGACTACGCCAAACTGTGTTTTCAGTATGGCATAGATATGGAGGGCAGCGGAGATGATTTTTCATTTGAGCTGACTTCTGACCGTATGGAGATAATCTCGGAGCATTCCCTCGCTTATCTGTTTTCATGCCTCCTACGCGGGAAGACACACAGAAACGAAGCTATCGCCTCCTCAAAAGCTGATATAACCATAGAAAAGACACATAGGCCGTTCGTCAATCTTCTGAGTGTTAAATTGAATGAGCCTGTCGGAGATAACATAAAGGAATTAATGGCTCTTCAGGATAAACTCGACAGGACAATCGGCAGAAACAGGCGGATGGCTGCGATAGGGATGTTTGACCTGTCAGAATTGAAGTTTCCCCTCGTGTACAAAGAAAGAGAGAAGAACACCGTTTCATTTGTGCCATTAGGGCAGTTAGAAAAACGCACTTTTTCCGAAATAATGAGCGACACAGATCAAGGCAGAGAGTACGCGTCTCTTGTAAAAGACAAGTCAATAATCTGGGAGCAAAAAGACGGCAAAATATTCGCGATGCCACCGATAATAAACGCAGATTTCGCCAGCATAAGCGGAAAAACCACCAATATATTAATAGATATAACAGGGATGGAAAAAGGCGCGGTTAATTCCATGACAATCGCTTTAATATTTAATATGCAGTTTTTCGGCGATGTAAAAGTCTTGAAACCTGAGTATAAGGCCAAAGAGCTGGACCCGCTACTGAAAATAAAAGAAAACGAATTTTCGTTGAGTTTGGAGAAAATTAAGAACATATTAGGGATCGAGCTCAATATAAGTGAGGTATCAGAAGCTCTCAAAGCATTTGATTACGCTGTAACCAAGGCAAAGTCAGACTTTAAGGTAAAAGTTCCTTTTTACCGTCAGGATGTTATACATCAGGCGGATATAATCGACGACATACTTAGGTTTGTCGGAGTCGACAGGATTAAGGAAGCCCCGATAAGAACTCCGTCAATAGGCGAGAGGCTCCCTGGAGCTAGAAAAATAGACAGTGTCCGGGATGTCATCTTAGGGTTTGGATATCAGGAAACGGAACTGAACGTGCTTACAAATGAAAAGATACAGTTCTCAAAGACACTAATAAACCCAGAAAATTATGCGCCTTTGGTTGGGATAAAAAGCGGAGAGATAACGATGGCTAGGGCAAATATACTCCCCGAGATGCTAAGGTTCGTCTCAAACAATCTCAACAAAAAATTCCCGCAGAATCTATTTGATGTCGGATATGTACTTGAAGGCTCGGACGGCGAGATACCTTTCATAAACAGGCTTAAACTGTGCATACTTTCGTGCGGTAAGGATTCTAATCTGACGGCAGTTTATGGGGTCGTTAAAAAAGTTCTTTCAGACTCTTTCGGAATACAAGACGTTAAACTTGCTGAACCGCCAAAGTCGCATGCCTTCATAAAGACGTTCATACACGGCAGGATGGGAGAGCTACATGCCGATGGAACAAATATAGGAACAATCGGCGAAGTGCATCCGGAAGTACTTAATAACTTCGGTATAGAACTGCCGGTATCCGCATGCGAAATCGACCTCTACAAACTAATATGAACTGTGAACTGTGTGGATTTAGCGACGAGCGTTTTTATAGAGTTGAGATAGAAGGCGCGATTCTCGTTGTGTGCTCCAAATGCGCCAATAGCGGGAAAATTTTGGATGAAGTGCTTACGCAAGGTAAGGATCAGACAAAAAGCCTTAGGTCTAAGACTGCAGATTTCGGATATGATATAGACCCAAATTACAGCTCAATAATAAAAAGTGCACTGGATAAAGAGGGAATCGACCCGGCTGGCCTGGCATCAAGGATGAAAGAGTCACCATCTGAAGTGGAGAAAGTTGTATCAGGTAGGATATTTCCGACAGAGGCATTGGCAAGAAAAATAGAGAAGTCTCTGGGTATAAAGCTGCTAATTGAGGATTCCGCTGAATTTACAAGCGTTGAGTCTGGAGAGGGGCTAAAGTTCGAGGACGTCGTAAATATAAAAAAGAAGGAAAGTTAATATAACAGATAATCTTTATCTTGGATAAGCAGAGGTAGCGAAGCGGTCAAACGTGTAAGGCTAAGGACCTTATGGCTCAGGCCTTCGAGGGTTCAAATCCCTCCCTCTGCATTTGCTTCAATAAAAAGTATTTATTTATTCTGTCCCTCCTTTTTGGATATATATAAATAATACCTTGATTATCAACGGAGTAGCTAGTAGCAGCGAATATGGGATACCTCAAGTAGATTATCTTGATTTTGGAAGTGGACCGGGCACAGGGCCAGCAATGAATGGTAAAATAGCAGATATACAAATCTACACCACCGCATTGAGTCAAAATCAAATATCTAAACTTTTCATGTCCGGCATCGGGGGTGCACCACTATCAAATGCAGGTTTGATAGGCTGGTGGCCTTTGGATGGCAACGCAAACGATTACTCCAGTAATAACAACAACAGCATTGCAACAGACATCCAATATGTTTCTCCTTAGTGTATATTTTTTATAAATTAAAGTGAGCCTCTCCACTTTTTGTAAATAACACAATCTTACTTAAGCCCGAAGCAGTTTTTGGATCTTTTTTGGCCATTCTTTAATCATCTTTTCTGCAGCCATGTCAGACGAGTCTATGCAAAGGCATCCAAAATGGCTTTGGGCCCAGGGAGATTCGAACTCCCGGTCTTCTGCACGTCAAGCAGACGTCATAACCGCTAGACCATGGGCCCGGATAAAAACACTATATTTAAATTAGATTTGATGATTAATATATGTATCACACATGGAATATGACCTTAATTACGTAAAAGAGAACCGCGATGCGCTGATAGACTCAGTGAAGAAAAGGAACCTTAACGTAGACATTGACAGAGTTATAACGTTATACGATGACATAAAAAGAAGAAGGCTCGAAGTGGATAAATTAAGGCATAAGAGGAATGAAACAAGCAAGAACTTTAAATCACAGACCGAAGAAGATAAGAAAGAAATGAAAGAGCTACGAGAGAAAGTGGCTTTGGAAGAGACTGAGATACAAAAAGAAACCGAAGAAGCTTACTCTATATTCTTGAATATACCAAATATACTTTCTCCGGAAACCCCTATCGGATATTCTTGAATATACCAAATATACTTTCTCCGGAAACCCCTATCGGTAGAGATTCGTCTGGAAACAAAGAGATCAAAAAAGTCGGGGAAATTAAAAAATTCGACTTTGAGGTCAAGAGTCACGATGAGTTTGCTCTTGAAAAATCACTTCTAGACATGAAAAGAGCCGCAAAGGTTACAGGCTCCAGGTTCTATTATCTTAAAGGCAAAATAGTAAAGTTGGCACTTGCATTAGAAATGTATGCGATAGAAAAGCTCAGTTCGAAGGGCTACATACCGGTCGAACCTCCGTTTATGCTGAAAAAAGAGGCTTTCATGGGGATAGCCGCAGTTGAAGACTTTGAGGACGCCCTATATAAGGTAACCGGGAAAGAGGATGACAGCAACGAGGAGAGGTATCTAATAGCTACCGCTGAGCATCCACTAGGCACTATGTTCATGAATGAGGCGATACCTGAAGGTGACTTGCCGATAAAGTTTGTCGGAGTAAGCCCGTCTTTCCGTAGGGAAGCCGGATCTCATGGGAAAGATACAAAAGGAATATTTAGGGTACATCAGTTCGATAAAATCGAGCAGTTTATATTCTGTAAACCAGAAGACTCCGAAAAGTTCCTTAAAGAGACGCTTTCAAATTCTGAGGAAATATGGCAAGAGCTTGGGATACCGTACCATATCCTCAGTATGTGTAGCGGAGATATAAGTAGACCGACTTATAAAAAATTTGATATAGAAGGTTACATGTATGCACAGAAGGAGTACCGTGAGCTTGGCTCATTCACTAACTGCACTGATTGGCAGAGTAGAAGGCTTAATATAAAATATGTGGATAAGCATGGCGAGAAGCGGTATCTGCACACAGTAAATGGGACGGCGATACCGATAGAGAGGGCCCTAGTGGCGATACTTGAGGCGTATCAGACAAAAGACGGAAAATTAAATGTGCCGAAACCGCTACAAAAATACTGCGGATTTGAGTCCATAGAGTGAGTAATACAAACGTAATACAAAAGGTTTTTATATTTATAGTTACGAATAAGTAAGATTATGGTAGGGGGATTAGAAAAAATTCTAAGCGAACAGACAAAAACCAAACTACCTGCGGATAACGGCCGCGATATAAAAACTACTGTACTATTTGCATCTGAGTTAGAGCTATCAACAAAATTATTTGATTATGGGGCTGCCAAAAATCTTGCAAACATAATCAGGAACAGTCCGTATAAAATAGATCGGATCGTAATCAACGGCGGAATGCCTTATGTAGCTAATAGATACAGCAAGCAAAAAGGCGAATACATAGACCTATTAGAAGACAGGATATACGAGCGTTACGGTAAAGAGATATACGAGGCAGTTAAGGGCAAATATAAAGGAAGAGATGGCGGCGTCGACTCGATGGACGATGCCTTTAATTTGGGGCACTATGCGCTGCTAGACGTACTTAAAGCGGCCTATGAAAAGAACATACCTATAGATTATGTCATTTCAGACAAAGATTATAACAACGTGCTGCAGACGATAATAACTACGTTGGAGAAAGTGCAAAAAGCAGCTAAGTCCTACAGAAAAAATAGTAAAAAAGCGGCAGCAAGCCTTACCGAGATATTTTCAAAAAATAAGGGCGTAGACCAATCAATAATATCGCTTATTGAAGACAACGATGAATTTGGCGTTTCTAAGTGGAAAAACAAAGACAAGACAGGGATAAAGGACGTGGCCGTAAGGATATACAATACCAAATTAATGGATATGTTGACTTACTCGGAAGAGAATAGAAAAAACAAGGTAATAATATCGAATAATCTTGTCAACCGATTCGAAATAAACGGCGTAAAATTCAATGTTATGCACGCTGTCAACGGAAGATATAATGGAAACTCCTTTGTTACCCCCCTTATAAACGGACAAAAAAGGACCCTTGAGCAGGTGCGCAAAGACTATGCGATAAATCACAAGACCGATGATGTCTATGTAAGGACTCACGAGTCCATGCTTGACTTCACTGCAACAGAAGTAGAGGATAGCAAGCCGATATGGCTACTTGCAACCCCTCCGTTCCAGGATCTGAATGCCCTCACTAAAAGAAGTGAAAGCTGGGGAAAAAGCGTTGATTCAAAGAGACTAGACCAGCCATTTGACACTGGTATAGTGATGTTCTCAGTAAGCAACGATGGAAGGGCGTACATAAGGCATATGACCCATTCTCTGATCAAATCCGGCGTAGATCCGTTCAAAATAGAGGATAAAATGAAAAAGATAGTCCTTGTAGGTGATACCCACATCGGCGCACCAAGTTCAGATAAGGTCAGGACTGCGTATGAACTACTGGAAGCAACTCCCTTAGATCTGGCGAAAAGCAAAATTGGAGAAGACAGCTACGCTCTATTTTTAGGTGATCTCTCGCAGGGAGGCATAGATAAAGCTACAAGATCTGATATAATAGACAACAAGAAACTTGGATACACAAAATCCCTGGAAAGACTGATATCCGATTCAGCCGTGCCAGATTACCAGAAGACTCTATCTGACCTTAGAGAGAACCTGTATTCTGTGTCAATACAAAATTTGGGAGCGCAGCTAAAAGACACTTACAAGATTATAGGCGATATAGCAAAACTCTCGTCACGCATGGCTTTCGTAAACGGAAATCACGTCGCTAAAGCAGCGTTGCACGCCAATGAAGCGGATATTATAGGCGGTGCGTTTGAACATATAGGCGGACAAAAAGTGGATTATCCGGACGAGTTGAGATTCCGTGGGGATAAATACGAGATATTTGGCTACAAAGCAAATGCACTACATACCACAGGATATCGCGGTGGCAGGGACGGAGGAAGAGCGAATATGGATTTGATATACAGCACAGGAACAGATGCGTACCTTCAATTCTCCGGAGATGAACACATGCTGCATTTAAATATAGCTTTGAAAAAGGATGAAAATGGCGATGAAAAAGCTCTTATAGCAGCCAAACCATTCGCTTATCAGGATTATACCTCATTTGAAAGGGATATAATAAAGAAAGGTCCGTCCCCAAGGGGGTATGCAGCGCTATACGTGCCGGAGGATAGCAAAGGAGTTGGCACAAAGTATGTCATATTCGAAGCAGTTCCTGAGACCGCACTCGATTATACGCTCAAAGTTAATGGCGGCTCTGACGTAGAAAAGCTTGCCAGAAAGTCATTTTTAGACGAGGTATCAGCTTATCTATACCAAAATAATGTTGTTATCAGCGAAAAGATGAAAAGGCGCATTAAGAACGCGAAAGACGCTCTAAATTACAATCTAAGCGGCCAATGAATCCTGTCATTAAAAAGTTTAAAATAACCCACGTCCTATAGCATTCTGGTGAATCAAGATTAGGATGGACGAAGATAAGAAAAACGAAGCAATCAAGAGAGTAAGAGACTACGTTTCCCAGCATGATGACTTCTCCATATTTTACCATATGGATGGGGACGGAGTAGTCAGCTGTGCTCTTCTTAACAAAGTGCTGTCTTCTATGGGGAAAAATATAGTCCATTACCGCGCTACCAATTATGAGGATTTTGACAGGCTAGACCTTTCAGAGTACACAAAAAATATAATAATCTGCGATATAAATGTGAGCGAAAAAAACCTGGAAGCGTTTAGAAACCACTCGACTTGCGTTATAGATCATCATGAGCTAATTTCAGGCGATGGAATAGTCTACTTAAACCCAAAAATGTGGGGAGACGATACGTATACTCCCTGCTCGTTAGTAGTTTACAGGATATTCTCTGACCTGTTAGGTGGATATGAGTGGATTGCGGCTGTAGGCATCGCAAGCGACTCCGGCGGCAAATCGAACAAGGATTTTATGGAATTCGCAGCAGAAAAATCAGGCATAAAGCTTGGCTCGGACGAATATGCACATGACAACGATTTCGGCAAATGCGCCGATATGATAGGTTCTTTGATAAATATCTATAACAGGGATGGATCGGATGAGGCGCTTGGAATCCTGATCTCGGGAAAAGATCTTAATGAAACCATAAAAAATGAGCGGCTCCTAGCAGCCGAAAAGCATGTAAGAAAAGAGTTAGATGAGCTCTTCAAAAGATTCGAAGACGAGAAAGAAGTTCATGGCAAAGTGATATTCTTCAAGCTTGATCCAAAAAAGAAGAGGTATTCATCCACTCTCGTTACGACATTAAGCTTTAAACCGGAATATTCAAACTCAATTATCTTGTTTATGACAAGGATAAATTCAAGGCTGATAAGGATAAACGCTCGTGCCAGCAACGTGGAAGGAGTCAGTTTGCCGGCAGCTTTTCGTGAGGTTTTCAAGACGATAAAAGGCACGGGCGGCGGGCATGACAAAGCAGCAGGCGCTTCTATAGAAGCTAAAGACGAAGAAACGTTCAAAAAATTAATATTAGATGCTCTTGATAATCAATTAAAAGTCAGGGGCCCTGGTTAGCTCTATTATATTAAGAGTTGCGCCATCAAAGTTGGGAAATTCCTCTTCAAGCTTTGACGTGCCTTTGTCCTCGTCCACTACCAGCGTAACCATGAGTATTGTAAGGCCAAAAGCAAGGGGTTGCTCTTCAAATTTGTATACTTCCCCGAAATTTGAAAGGAAAGTCTTTAGTTCCTTTTTAAGTACTTCTAAATTACCCGCCGTATCTTTTGGCAGCGCCTTTATCTTTAATACTACTTTTCCCATATTAAGGACCGACAAAACCGCATACTTTGCAGGTGTATTCCACCCCGCGGCCTCTGCACTTACCGCACCTTGCAATCTCATTGCCGCAATTAGGACACTTGAATATAACAGAATCCTTTATTGTGCTTATCTCCCTATTGCATGAAATGCAAAAATGCTGCTTCGCTTTTTCCATATTAACATCAGACATGATTTATTTCTATAACAAAACTGGTATTTATATCTTATTGATTCGGCATACATGCCGATTTATGGGCTTTTTTGCTGATTTTAAGGCCTATGATAAATATTTATGGTATAGACAAGTCAGAATTAAATGGCAAGGGAAAAGCAGGATATAAAGCAGGTTATAATAATAAGGAAAGACCTGAAGATGGGCACCGGGAAGATTGCTGCACAGGCATGCCACGCAAGCCTGATGAGCTATATGGAAGCAGAGAAGAAGTATAAGGATATAGTGGAATCGTGGCTTTCCGAAGGCGGAACTAAGGTCGTTGTCAAGGTAAACACTATCGAAGAATTTGATGACATGAAGAAAAAACTCCGCGCTTCCGGGTTACCATTTAAAGTTGTCAAAGATGCGGGACAGACACAAGTCCTTCCAGGAACTGAGACTGCCATAGGCATTGGCCCATATTATACAAGTGATATAGACAAGGTAACCTCCAAGTTAAGTCTTTTATGAGCAACTTCATAGGCGCAATAATATTATCAATGCAGTATAACAATCCTCTCCTATTCTATGGTTTTTTGGGGGTCATAGTTTTTGCCGTCGCAATAACTTACACTTACAAGAGGGAGGCCGGTTTGATAGCAACATTCCTGGTTTTTGGTGGTTTATCTTATGCTGGATTGCTCAATCCATACACTCTGGTAATAGCTGCTGCCTCAATAATTATATTACTATTGTTTTTTGTAGGTTTATCCCAGATTGTAAGAAAGCTAAACAACATAAGAAATTGGTTCTATCTGTATAGACTTACACATAAGAAAAAGGAATGA
>JAMCRB010000025.1:15426-21296 GCA_023380435.1 Candidatus Parvarchaeota archaeon
TATAAGGCCCGGGAAAAATCTGGCCAGGTTCTGTGTAGTTTACTGTGACTGCTAAAGAATAGGATGAGCCTGCCGCAGGGCAGACGTTTGGAACAGAGAATATGTAGTTTGATGCAGGCAGGATTATTGGATTTGGATCCACAGTAGAATTTGGCTTAAAAGTGGATACCTGGCCAGTGGATGATTTTGCTGTGACGCCGGTGATGTTTATTGGGTAACCTGTTGAGTCTCCTAAGCTTATCCTCATTACCCCGTTGGCTGTGCACTCTCCTGTAACGCTGCCTAGGTTGGAGAAACCGGTGACCGTTGAAGATAGAGAAGATGCCGGGGAGAAGATTCCTAGTGAGTACAGGACCGCTGCCACTATCACTATGACCAAGATAGCCCAGCCATATGTCATCATGTATTCCAATGCGGATTGCGACTTGTGAGTCAGACTCATATGAGAAAGAGGGACAGAATAAATAAATACCTTTTATTGAATCAAAATGCAGGGGAAGGGATTTGAACCCTTGAACTCACAAAGAGAGCAGATAACTCAAAAACAATTTCTTGAGTCTGCCACGTTTGGCCAGGCTTCGCTACCCCTGCATTATAAAGATATTATATGTGGTTTTTTATATTTAAGTCATCTTCCTTAAGGGGGAGAGTCCCCATTCGGACGATTGTTACTCAGGTCATCGAATAGCTTTTTTACCAATTCCTCGGTGTCATCCAAACCTTCCTTTAAAATCAGCAATTTCTTTGAGTTTTCATCGAAGTTTATGTTTAGTTTTTCCAGAGAATCTGTGACTCTAGAAGCGGCTCTCTGAAAATCATCAAATTCTACACCAAAGTTTGAATTTAATCCGACAAATATGTCATCTTTCTCCATAGAATTATAAAGAAATCTTAGAATTTAAGCTTAAGGCGGTGTGATCTTTATCGCTTGTACTGGACATACATTCTGGCAGGCCATGCAGAATATGCAGTCTCCTTCCCTTGCAGGGTCAGCTTTCTTTGCCGAAACCGGATTCCCCGGAGTGTCATTCCACTCTATTAGAGTTACAGGGCATGCTGGTATACATGAACCATCCGCGTTGCAGATGTCCCAGTCGATTGCAACAACGGAGCCGTGTATTCCTAGCTTGTTTGGAGACTCTACCGGGCCCCAAACATCATGGCCACTATGAGTACTTACCTTCTGTCTTTTCGTTTTGAAATCTGGATCAATTCCCATATTGCCTGTTAACACTAATCACTTATTTATTTTGTTTTCCATATATTTATACGTTTCACTTTGAATCTGATTTAATCTCACCTCAAATTAGGCGTGTTTTCCGCTCACTATGATAAGATTTACCTAAAACTATCCAGAACTTCCTTTAAAACTACCGCTTGGTTGTGTTTTTCATCTTTGGCCCCAAACAATAAGGTAATGTTTTTATTTTTTCTTTCCAAATCCTTGATTTCTCTTAGTCTTTCAATCTGCGGCTTGGTTTTTAATTCCTTTTTGTATTTTTTTCGGAACTCCTCCCACTTGCTTTCGTCGTGTCCAAACCACTTCCTTAATTCATCGCTTGGAGCGATATCCTTTATCCACAAGTTTGCATTTACAGACTCTTTTTTCAAACCCCTTGGCCAGACCCTGTCAACCAGTATCCTAAACCCTTTGCTTTTCGAGCCATATACTCTCTCTATGGATATCATAAACATTATATTGATTGCACATATTAATATGTTATATGATAAAATATCACCTCTCAAAGAACGCGGATATCCTTTTCGTAGGGATAAATCCGCACTTTGGGTCATACAGCAGAGGCGTACCGTTCTCCAACAATAAAACGCTTTGGTACCTTATGAGCAGAGCCGGGCTGATAAAGGAGCCAATAGATTACTTAAAGGAAGACAGGAATCTACAAAAGCTGTACAAAAACCTGGCAAAAAAATACAGGATAAACTTCATAAATATAATCGATAGACCCTCTAGAGATGTATCTGCACTGAAAAAAGGAGAGGAGGAGACCGGCGCCGAAAGACTGAGACGTGTAATCAAAACATACCGTCCGAGGGTCGTTTGCTTCATAGGGAAAGTCACTTTCTTGAAATACGCGAAGGTCAAAGATGGGGATTTCGGCGCAAGCAGAAACATAGACGGGTCAAAAGCTTACGTGATGCACTTTCCGATAAGGGGCGAAGCGTCCATCAGGATAAGAGAATTAAAGCACGTAGCCAAATTATCGGGCCATGACAAGTTCATGCGGTCTTTTGATTAAAAGCATAAGAGGATCCTACTTTAAGCCGCCTAGAAATAAATGGTGCATCGGCCGGGATTCGGACCCGGGTTACCACCGTGGCAGGGTGGTGTCTTACCACTGGACTACCGATGCTCTGCAAGATTTATATAATCAGAGGGTTTTTCTGTTTTATATGTTTAATGTTAGGTGCTAAATGTACTTCGATGTAGACTTTAAGAAGGAAAAACCGGACTGGCAGGGCTTCGAAAAGGCCACAGGAGATGTTTTCGAGAGTTTCGGTTATAAGACTATGCGGGATGTTAGGTTCAAAACCACCCAGAGATTCCAGATAGATCTAATTGCTTATAATGATAAGATGGCATTTTTCATCGACTGTAAAGACCATGCCTACGTCGCGCCGCAAAAAGAGGAGGAATTCATGATAAAGCAGAGGGTAAGGGCGGAGAATTTCGTGAAAATAAATCAGAAATTCGTGTCGCTGCTCAAGATAAACCTGCTCGTAACCAAAAACAGGGCAAATTCCCTAATAATGCACAAAGATAACGTAGGTAAGATATTGTCGGTTGATTTTAATAGCCTAAACGAGCTTTTGACAAACATCTGGGTGTATGTAGATGAATTGCCTTCATTTCGCTGATTATTCTATCCTGTTCGCCAGTATGAAAGATATCGATGCATCCGGGTTTATCCCGTACTCAAGCTTCATCGGATAATTGTTTGAAAAAGACATTTTAAGCGGCTTCTCCGGGTCGACTATCCCAAGGACTTTTATCAAGTATTCTATCGAGTACTTCGCTCTTGTAGTGCCTTCGGATTTTATGTCCAGCAGCTCTTTGTTCTCGTTCATCGACATTTCCTCTGAGAATTCCTTCTCTTCACTTCTTGAGCCGATTATGAGTCTCTGGCCGTCTACAGTGAAATATATAGAGTCATCTACAAGATTCGCCGCCTTTATCGCGTCCTTTATCACGGCACCCAAAATCGAGAAGTCGGCGGTAAACTTCAGCTGAGGGACTTTCTGAGCCGTATAGTTCTCGTCTATCAAAGGTATCGAGAAGTGCATCTTGTTCTTGCCCCTTATATCCAGGTTAAGCTTGTTTTTTGAATCGTTTAGCCTTACTTTATCATCCTTCTTTATTGTTTTGAGTATCCCATTTAGGTCGTCGAGTGAAACCGAAAGTTTTGTGGACTTTTCGACCACAAATGACGAAAAAAGTGATTTTTTACCCTCAAAAAGGATCATCGCTATATTCGCTGGGTCCATTGCCTTTATAGTGAAACCATCTGTGTCAAAATCAAGAGAAACATCCGACATCAGTGCGCCAACCGCATCCATGATCTTTTTAAAAAGTTCTACGTCCTTGAATTCAGCTTCCATAGTTTATAATTCTCCTCTTATCTTTAAATACTTGTCGTAATTTTTATACTCTTCTGGACCTATTCTCTTCACATAGTCAGTCCTTATTTCAAATTCCACTCCGTCCGATGATGCTATTCTCCCAGTTATTACAGCCAGATCGCCTTCATTTATGTCAAAGCTGCCCGTCGGAGGTGGCAGGCATATTATCGATTTGCCCTTGTCACTTACCTCGAAAGTGCCGGTTTTATCGTCCTTTTTGACCACTTTTGCCGTGAATCTGACTTTGGAGTCGGATGCCGATATCTTTTCCAGGGAAGTGTCTTTTATAACGCTGTTTTCCATCATGAATTTACAGGAACCGTAACATTGACATACACGATATGCGAAGTCTGGCAGCTACCATAAGAAGAAGTCAGGTTAACGATTAACGTATAATTTCCGGGATTGGATCCGGTCGGCAACCCGATTTCAGTGTAATATCTGGTGTTTCCAGGCTCCGCTTCGAATGGTGGCGCATTCTGTACGCTGAGTGTAGCTCCATTTTCTGGGCGGGCATCTATGCTGATGTTTTCCGTTACATTACCTGTATTATATATCAAAAACTTTCCGAACTCTGTCGCGTTTACCGCTGTTGTTAAATGCGATGGGCCGGAATAGTTGAAGTTTGTGTTATAAGATGAGCAAGATATCGGGATTACCACCGTGGCGGATTTTGCTGAAAGCTCCGGGGAAAATATGAATATAACCACTATGAAAGCTGCCAGTCCAATCATTGCATAAAGCTGATGTTGTTTCATATTTTATGATGAGCCCAGTCTTTTAATTCTTCCACTCCTTTTATAAATATAAACCTATCTATGTACTAATGTTGTTTTAGCCGACTATATGATAAAGCTGTTGCACTGTGATGATGTTTATGATCCTGCGGAGGATTCATACCTTTTACTGGAAGCAGTCAAGTTTGCACACGGGGATGTGCTTGACATGTGCGCAGGGAGCGGAATCATCGGCCTAAATGCAGCAGAAAAGGCAAAAAAAGTCATTTTAGCCGATACCAACATGAAAGCGCTGTCACTCATCAAAAAAACCGCCAGACTCAACGGCATTAAGAATGTGTCTATCGTTAAATCCGATCTTTTCAGAAACATCAAAGGAAAATTCGACGTCATATACTGTAACCCACCATATCTGCCTGGCCATCCAGAGGATACAGCGGAGAAGGCGCTCTACGGCGGAAAAACTGGATACGAGGTTACAATACAGTTCATAAAAGGCCTAAGACGCCACCTAAAAGAAGGAGGACAGGCATTTCTGGTTCTGTCTACTGTCTACGATATCGAAAAGGTTTATAAATCATTAAAGAGTATAGGTTTTAGCTTTAATGAATTAGGAAATAAGAGCTTCTTTTTTGAAGAGTTAAGATTAATTTGTATTTATGAAAACCGCAGGGGTAGCCTTCGCTGAAGGTCGGATAATAGTAGCTGTGATGATAGATAACTCTATTCAGATACACAGAGTAAAAAGCTTCAGCGAAATGAAGGAGATACTTGACACGGCAGCGCCGGAGATTGTAGGAGTAGACAAAAGCGCTGCTGACATGTACGAGGACCTTGGTTTTGGTTTTAATGTTTGTAAAATAAGCAGGAGCGACAACATCAGCAGCATAAAATCCAAAATAAGCATGCTGAGCATACCAAGACCGTCGGACGAATCTGCTATAGCAGCCGCTTATCTGGCCTCTGAAACCAAGTGAGAAACGACTTTTTGGTCGTTATTCTTTAATGCGGAGCAAATTAAGCCTGTGGCTGATTCTGGTCCTGTAAAACCTGGCCTTTCTCCACTTTCACGAAGTTTGGCACTACAAGAATGTAATCTTCATCAACCCCTATTATTTGAGCGTCGGAAGCGTCAGCGCTTTTCTTTAGCTTTGAAATCGTTCTTTTTAGCTCTTCCATTCCGCCTTTTTCGCGGAGCTCTTTGGCCTTTATGAAAGCCAGCGTGTATCCTGATCTTATATCGTTTAATATCGGTGAAACGTCCTCGAATTTGACTATAGCATAATACTTTACGAATATTTTTGCAGCAGGCTTATCGCTTGGATTTACTTCAAGCTCTACATACTCGTTGGAATCCTGTATCTTAACATTTTTCTTGAAAATGTTCAAAAAACTATCCAAAGACAAATCTACCATAATTCACCTCGACTCTTTTAATTATATTATAAGATTATTCTTATAAGTATTTAACCTTTTTTATGATTGAATTGCCAC
>JAMCRB010000026.1 GCA_023380435.1 Candidatus Parvarchaeota archaeon
TAAACTTTGTAATAAAATCTCATATTGTCCAGGCCTTCTACGGAGTAATCTATTTTTTCGAGTGCATCCATGGTTAGTAGAAGTCCTTTTGTAAGCGGCTCGGAAAAGTCATCATAACTGCGCTGGTCCAAGTCTATATTCATTGAGGAATATGATAGTATTAAATCCATTACCCTCATGTACCTTGAGTTTAAAGCGTATAAGAGCCTTTTTATCCTGCCTTCTCCGGCTATGGCATCTACGGAACTCACTGCTTTTTCAATGCCGCTCGCGGGAAATTCCTTTCTGCCCCAAGACAGCAGCTTTGCAAGCTCATCTTTACTGCCCATTTAGGTTATAAGAGTTCAAGATATATATAAACCTGTTTAGGCCAGCTCTATCTCCTGCCCGTCCAAAAGCAGATGCGCCGTTTTATTCAGCTCGTAACCCAAATCCTTGCTCAATTCTATCCCTGCGCTGAGTTTGCTTATTCCGCCGTGGGATGGCACGTAATGCTTGGGCTTTAGCATGTTCAGGAGTATCTTAAGGTCGTTCTTTGAGCCGTGCCCTGAGACATGCACATTGTCTGCGATGTTTACTCCGCTTGATTCTAATGCCTTTTGGAGCATGTCTCTGTTGGCTATGTTAAGGGGCGTCGGTATCGTCCTAGACGAGAAGATTACCGCGTCTTCGCTGGAAAGCCTGTATGCGTACTGCCCTGTCGTAAGCTTGTCCAGGAAAGCGCCGCGCTCTCCCTGGTGACCCGTACATATAACTACATATGTGCATATAACTACGTATTTGCCCGGCCGCTCCCTGACGTATTTCAACAGCTCGTTTATCTGTTCGCGCCTGACTGCTACGGTTGGTATCAGCCCCCTCTCTATTATCTTTGTGTCTATAGCTGCACGTATGTACATGTCCATACTCCTGCCGAATATCATGACATGCCGGTTGATTTTTTTGCTGATTTCTATTATATTCTTTATCCTGGCTATGTGGGACGAGAAGGTCGTTATAAAGATAGTCTTGTTGTCCATTGTCTTCTTGATAACGTCTTCCAGCATCGTCCTTACTATGCTTTCTGAGAAAGTGTAGCCGTCTTGATCCGCGTTTGTAGAGTCGGATATCAGAGCATGCACGCCCTCAGCTTTTATCTGCTCAAATCTCTCGTAATCCGGCTTCCTGCCAAGGGTCGGAGTATTATCGAGCTTCCAGTCGTTTGCATACAGCACTGCACCATACTTGGTGTGTATGGCTATTATCGAGCTGTTTGGTATCGAATGCGTTATGTTTACAAGCTCCACCTCGACTCCGTCTGAAACCCTGTACTTGCTGCCGGTGTTTAGTTTCACAAGCCTGAGAGACCTGAGCTTAACGTTTCTCATCTGGTTCTCGATTATCTTTAGCGTGTATGGGGTTCCTATCACCGGGCACTTATACTTATCTGCGAGGAACGGTATCGCCCAGATGTGATCCAGATGACCGTGCGTTAAGACTATCGCCTTTACTTTTTTGCCCTCGTTTTCGAAGAAATCGGTATCGTCCGGTATGACGTTGTTCTCCACCAGAGTCGTTGTGTCCTTTACTGAGATGAAACTTTTGTCTCCTTCGAAGTCCACTAATTTCTCCACGTCTGCGCCCATGTCCGTTATTATTATGTCGTCGTCCACATAGACCGCAGTCATGTTTTTACCTATTTTGTTGTATCCACCAAATGCTTTTATTTTTATCATATGTTTTTTATTAATTCACCTACGTTTTTGTATTTTTCTTTTTTTGCAAGCTTGTCGAGAGCTTTCATTATGCCTGTACCATACTGAAAAGCTTTCTTTTTTCTGCCTGCTAAATCGCTGCTAAGGCCAAGGCTTTTCGCGATGTCCCTAAGCGGCTTTTTATTATAAACCTCATCTTTCTCTGCTATTGGCATGCTTAATGCCGATCTTACCACTTCATCATCTAGATATGGGAACCGGACTTCTATTTTAAAATGTCCGGCAATCTTGTATATCCTATCTAAATCTATGGCTCCTATATATTTAAGCCTGCTCTCCCTGAACAGTTCGAGCTTATCGAACGGAACTTCCCTATGCCTAGCGAACCCAAAGAACAGCTCATCGCTTCCAAGCCCATTCAGTACCTTGGTTATGCCAGAGTCAGCGCATTTTTCAATCGCGGCGTATTCGCCTATACCTATGATTAGGTTATAGCCGTATACTCCCAGCTCTTTCAGCTCCCTGAGAATCGAAGGTATTTCTTCTTCCGTCAGGGTTCTGCCGACAAAATCAGCGCCTAACTCATCTGCAAGCCGATGGGAACTAACCATGTCAGGAGAGCCGCTGAAGCCTGCCGTTACCATCGATATTTTGTCGTATTTTTTCTTCAAAATTGCGGCTATCAACGAAGAGTCTATCCCGCCGGAAGCCATAACGGCGTTACAGCCGTAAGACAGGACTGCGCTGGTCAGGGCTTCTTCAAGCCCAAAGCCGGAGGTTTTTGCGCGTTCCTTCTGCAGTATTTTTATATTATCGCCGATTTCCACCCAGGCGCTTCCGGGCAGCAGAAGTTTGAACCCGAATATGTCTGAGAAAAGGTTACTTTTGTTTAGTGCGTCCGTTTCTATTCTAGTGTTTTGAATTGCTTTCATAAATCTTTAATTCTAATTTATCGCCTATGTTTATCCTACATTTACTATCTTCAGGAAGTTCCAGAACGTGTTTTGCGCCTTCTGGACCGTAATAAAGTCTCCACTTCCTTGCTATCTTTTCGTGCAGTACTTTGTAGTTTTTATCCAGCCATACTATCCTTAGATTGAACCTGACAAAATTCATGTGTATGTCCTTGACATCCGGCAAAAAAGCGCCGTTACCTGGCGATTTTACGAACATCAGGCCCATTAATTTTGAGCCGAAAGTATCACAATATTTTACTTTTGCGCTTATGCGCTTATCATCTAGGTATATATCACATAATTTCATATTTAAAAATCTAACTCTTTGGAAATGAAATCATCCAGTTTAACCGCTTCTAGCTTTTCTTTTTCTGACTTGGTTCCCATCGCATAAGCCAGCAGGTAAAGAATAAGGCCTATGCTGTTGCCGCTTTTGTTGTTCCCTGGTATTATTAAGTCCAAAAATCCGACTTTATTATCCACATTAGCCAGCCCTACTACCGGTATATTCATCCTTTTAGCGTCATTTATCGCTCTTCTGTCGGCTCTGGGGTCGGTGATGAGCAGTATCTTTGGCTCAAAGAAGTTCTTATACTCTACATTAGTAAGCGATCCAGCCAGGTACCTTCCAAAATTTACGCTTATTTTCAGGAGTTTGGCGAAGTTGTATACACCGTAATAAGCGCTGTCAAGGGTGCATACCAGTAGTATGTCCTTTCTTTTGTACTCGCTGAGCAGCTTTCCGGCCAGCCGTATGCGTTCATCTATCAATTTTATGTTTAATATGGTGAATTTATTCGGAATTTTACGGAATATAAACCGCTCGAAGGCCTTGTTGTTCGCATTCGCGCCTATCCTTGTGCCGTATTTTTTGTATGCTTCTAGCTTTTCTAGTTTCTTTAAAGCCATAGTATTAAGATGTCTCTATTAACCTGTTTATCTTTTCCACCCTTTCTCCTCTATTGATTCCGACTTTTAAATACTTTGCGTTAAGCCCCAGCGCTAAATCAGCTATGATTGGGATGCATGTTTCCTCTGATCTGTGCGAAACGACCTTTACGAGCCCGAACTTTTCAGCCATCTCAGAGTAGTCTTTTACCCTGCTCAATAACCCTATCTGATTCGGTTTTATGAGAGTAGAATTTATGTATTTATGCGCTTTTTCAAGTCTTTCAGTCGATGTAGCAGTAACGTCGTCGCCGACTATCAGGGAGTCTTTAAGCCCTTTCATGACTTCTCCGTAATCTTCCATAAGGGACTGGTCTACCGGGTCCTCGACATAGTAAAGATCAAATTCATCTGCAAGTTTTTTTACGAGGTCTATCTGCTCTCCTCTGTCGATTTTCGACTTACCGTAAAGCGGGCGTTTATAGTTGTAAAAGCCGTCCTTGTAGAAGGTCGACGCGGCAAAATCTACACCGGTTCTTATGTCAAGAGACTGTTCTTTTGTGACCTCTTCAACCGCCTTCTTAACAACATTTAAGGACTCATAATTGTCGAGTGCGCTTATAAATCCTCCCTCCGGGTCTACCCCTCCTAGGAAGCTAGCAGTCGATTTTTTCAGTATATCCTTGACTTTTTTGTAAACGCTAAGAGTTCCATTTATGCTTTCTATTACATTGTCACTGACTGTCATCACCAGGATTTCCTGTATATCCATCCCAAGTCCCGATGCGTGCAGGCCGCCGCCGATCATTTTGCATACTGGTAGGACTTTGCTTCTACTGCCGAAAAGCTCATACGGTTCTTTACTCAGAGATGCGCTCAACCCGTATAAAAGGGCGTAAGACAGAGATAAAGACGGCCCGCCTATGAATTTCTCCTGTACCTCTTTTTCTATCAGGAATATGTCGTTTATAGAGTCGACTTTCCTCCCATTTAAGCTTTTCAGAAAATCATTGAATTCCTCTATTTCTTTATCGATTCCGGTGGTAAACTGTGATACCTCGTACATGCTGTTGCTCTCTCCTGCAGGCGACGAACCACGGAAAACGCCCTGGCTCGTTTTGAGCATCACTTCAACGGTAAAATGAGAATTTGCATTCAGTATTTTAAGCGCCTTTAGATTTAGTATTTCCATAACATGTGTAAAAGTTTATTTTATTTATACCTTTAATGAATCGAGACTGACAATACGCTGATGGCTGCTTCGGCATCAGTAACCTTTCCTGACATGTGTGACTCATCGGAAGAGCCGGTAAATACGCCGCGTTTCTTTAATTCGGCTGCGATGCTTGGTATATTGGTCTTGTTTTCCGGTCCCTTGCTTATGAAAAGCTGGTTTTCATTCATCAAGGCCATGCACCTGTACGGGTTTTCCTTGATTACTTTTGCCATAACGTCAAGTTTATCGCTGAGTTTCACGTTTTTTATAAAAAATATGTTGTCTTTGCTCTCTTTTATCAGATGTTCAAACAGCGCCTTTACCTCGCCGTAGTTTTCGTTTGCTTTGTTTTTTAGACTGCTGACTAGCTCGTTTACTTTGTCCAGACTGGAGTTAGTCTGTGCGTATATCTCTAGCTGGGTGTTAGCCTGCTTTATTGCGTAGTCTTCTGCGGTTTTTCCAACAATAAATTCGACTTCTGTTTCGCCCCCGAGGTATTTTACCCTAGTAACGAGAAAAAGGCCTATTTCTGATGTGTTTTTAACGTGCTCGTGCCTGCATGCGGAATAATCAAATTCGCCTATCTTGACCACTCTAACCGAAGTCTCCTTGTCTATCCTTTCTTCATTAAACCGTAGTTTTCCGAATTTTTTGAGTGCAGAATCCAAGTTTTCGAACGAATGCTCTGTTATCTCTAAATTCTTGCTTATTTCAGCATTTGTGGCCGATACTGCGTCTTCTATGGCTTTAAGATCGAGTATCTCCCGTATGAAAGCCTTTCCTACTTTGTCTGGCCCGTCTGTATCTGCCTTTCTCACGTGTATTTCATGCCCCAGATTCTGAAGGGCCCGCGCAAAAATATGCTCTGCCGAGTGAAGAGTCTTACTGTATTCCGCCATAATATATATTAAGAGTACAGAGATTTATACCCTACGCCATTGGTGTTTGCCTTGACCGACATGTCTTTCAATACGGACAGATAGTCCTCTACTCCTGGGATAGAACGGCCTGTTTTCTTCTGAACATAGTTTCTCAAAAATGTCTTTATCGCATTCTCGGACATGTTTTTTATATCCCTGCAGGATAATCCGTCTGTCGCATTAGCAAGCCTGTCTATATCGTCTTTTTCCAAATGAGCTGTGTAAAGTGAAAGGATTTCAGCGCGGTCGCTTTTAGATGGTAGCGGGAAATAAATTTCGTTCTTAAACCTTGATATTATTGCGGAATCCACAGCATTTTTGTCATTTGTTGCGCCAACCACAATCAACGAAGACCCGCCTTTTTCCATAACCTCGTCAAGTTTATTTAAAAATGAATTTATAAATCTCCTGTTGTCCATGTCGCCGGCTGACGAATCAGCGGAGTTCCTACTCCCTATAGAATCTATCTCGTCTATGAAAAGGAGTGTGTTTTTATCTTTTTGGCCTATGAACCAATTCATGGCCTGAACAAGCCTCTCAGTGCTTTCGCCAAGATATTTCGAATCAAGATCTGAAAGTTTAAGGTATTTGAATTCGATACCCGCTTTGGCAGCTATTGCCTGGGCCATTGTTGTTTTACCTGTCCCCGGCGGACCATAGAAAAGTACTGGGCCTATCTCGACGGATCCAGGGAACTTCATCGTTTTCTTCAGTAAATCATTGTAAAGTTCCTTGTTTAATAACGGATACATTATCTCGGTCTCGACGGCTTTCTTTGTCTCTTCATAACCGCCGAGCTTCGACCAAAGGTCGGCTCCACCGTTCCTGATTGCCGGGCGACTCTCTATAAAAGTGTTTTGATTCGAAGATACCGCTTCAGGTTCTTCCTCCGAATCCAAGTCTAGTTCATCGAGGTACGAATCCACCATACCCAATACCCTTTCATCATCCAAGATCATTTCCTCCCAGACTTTTAAAAAAGCTTTTTGTGAAGACATTAAATCTTTTTCC
>JAMCRB010000027.1 GCA_023380435.1 Candidatus Parvarchaeota archaeon
GCGGAGAAAAGGTAAGCACAAAACTGTCAAAAGACCCGCTATGCTCTGTATGCTCTCTCGGCGACTATTCCCCGATAAAGACCGATAACTTTATACAGGTATGCGGGGACGGAATAAAATTCTCTGCACAAAGAGAAATTGATATTTTAAAACTGCGTGATTCTATCGGGGGTGAAATAATAGACGGCAAAACTTACTTATTAAGAGCCAGCGGAAAATCCATTCTAATATCCAGGTTAGGCGACTGTCTTTTCACAGGCTACAGCAAAGAAGGCGCCCAAAAATTCATAGACGCTTACCTCTAAAAGCCATTGTCATTCTTGCTAATAACAGCCCCGATAATATGATTGCTATCGAGCCTGCGACAAAAATAGTGATGTAGCCCGCAGAATGTTCCGATATTACGCCTTGTCCGATGATTATCCCGGCGCTGGCCGACTCGGAGACAAAATTATTGTAAGCATAGTAATTCATGACTCCCAAGAATATTATCAAGATGCCTATTATTATGCCAGCTATCCCAGTTATAATGAAAACAGTATGCATGCTTTTTGTGTCGCTCTTCATACAGATTAATCCATTCATAAGTATTTATAAACTAATTCGAGACATCAGATTTAAGCTTCCAAGGCGCATCGATTTAACCTTCCGACGTAGAAAATCACGATTTAGCATTAGAAATGGTTAAATATCCGCTGAATCATAAGATAATATGTTAAGCGCGCAGGTTTTGTTATTTGCAGGTAACGCAAGCAATAAGACGTCAGTAGTGACCTCAAAAGCACCGGGGGTTTCGATTCTGTACAGCGGGATAGAATCTTTCCTTTTCCCCTTTCTATTGGTATTTGCGATAACATACGGTGTCCTGGAGAAAAGCAATATGTTCAAGGGCAAAAGCGACATAAACTCTATTATAGCGTTTGTTTTAGGCATAGTTTTTGCGACCACCAACTACACTTTGAAGCTCACCTACCTTATACTCCCGATTGCAGGGATAGTAGCTATAGTGATATTCATGCTTTTGATATTAGCTTCAATGGCATACGGTACGTCTGATAGGGACTTTCCCAAGAGCATCAAAAAAATCATAACAGTTCTGGCAGTGATAATCTCACTTGGCCTAATAATATGGGTCCTTACTTCGTCAAACCTCGTCATTCTTGGGATATCCTCAAGCGCTGTAAGCAGTGGGTTGACCACATACCTGCCGTATATCATAGTCTTGGTCTTCTTGATTATAGCAGGTTATCTCCTTTCAAAATAAGTATATTTAAATTACTTTTAAGTGAGAATAACGTTGTAAAAGTTTAAATACTATAAAAGTTCTTATACGCATATGATAACAGCATTTCAGGGAGCGACTACCGGTTTAGGTGCGCAGGGCTCCATATTTTCGCAGGTAAATAATGCGCTTGGCGTGATTACTCCCGCGAATGTTACCAATCCCCTGGAGTTCTGGCTTGCTTTTCTGCTTATACTTGCAATCTTAAATACAGTTCTTAAGAGAGTCAGCTTTTTCAGTGAGGATTCTAACAGATCCGCGCGTGCCATGGTCTCTCTTATAATATCGTTCTTTGCCGTTACAGTAGTGTGGGTAAGTCCAGTCCTTGTTTACATGTCATCCACTCTGGCAGTAACTGCTCTTATATTGGTTGCGATACTGGCGGTTGCGTCTCTTGCCGGTGTAGACCTCAAGAGCAACACAAGGCTGTCAGGAGCGGTTTTCATAGTCGCGATAATAATCCTTTTCTTGGGAGGCGGCCTTTTCTCTCACGCATTCGTTCCTGGCGCTAGCGGCTCCACAGGGAGCGAGCTTTCCGGAATATTGTCTTCGTTAACAACCCAGTACCTTGGTGTTTTGATAGTGTTTGGTATACTGATAGTCGGTATAGCAGTGGCGTTTTCCGGTGTAGGAAAGAAGTGATAATATGGCAATAACAGCTATTTTTGGTGCTTATGACCTTTTGGTGTTCCTGCTGGTCTTCTCGCTTGTCTATGGACTGCTCTCAAGGTCCAAATTTTTCCTCAGTTCCGATATATCTGCATTAATAGCCCTTGCTGTAGGCCTGTCAGCGCTGCTGTCTTCTTACTTTGTCATATTCATAATAAACTTCCTGCCGTACGTTTTGGCAATGATAGCTTTCGTGTTCCTTATGCTCATGCTAGTACATACAATAGGAGTATCAAATGAGAGCATTGGCTCGTATCTAAAGAGAAGCACACTAGTTCCGGCAATAATAATCCTTATGATGTTCATCTTTGCTCTGATAGCATATGGTAACACTTCGGCTTATTTCCTTCCACCGGCGTCGAGCTCTCCTGCGGTTTCCCCGCCTACGACCACCACTTCGACTTCGTCCGGATCTACGAACCCGGTTAATGCAATAAGCACAGCGACTTCTTTCCCATCATATTTAGATGGCGCTTATATTCTGGGTATACTTACGACTCCATCCGTACTTTCCCTGCTTTTGACACTGGCTGCGATGACAGTAGCCGTTTATGCAATGACAAAGGAAACTCCTAAAGCTTGATTATTCAGTTAAAATAGAAAGTTTTACTCAAATCTTTATACTTATCTAACAGTTTCTACTGAGTCTATTTCGCCATCGCCGTCTATATCATAACCTCTCACCAGGGCACTCCATGGCTTCTCACCGTCGTATGACGCGAACGTTATGTTCGAAAATTTAGTAGAAGCAAGCATGACTGCGAGCGTTCCGACGTTTCTGATACCCGCCAAGACTATTATCTCCTTGCTCTTGTCGAATGGATTCTTTATTTTCTGAATTACTCCCTCATAGTCCCGAGTGTGTATCCCGTCTTTGAACTTCAGCCCCCACCCTTCCTCTTTGACGAATTTTACAGGAAGATAACTGTTTATCTCTCTGGTTACAAGGTTTGTCACTGGGCCGCCTATAACTATAAGGTTGTTTTTGAAAAGGTTCTTTGATATGACATCAGTATCCAGCACGG
>JAMCRB010000028.1 GCA_023380435.1 Candidatus Parvarchaeota archaeon
CATATCAAAACGGGCCCCACTCCTTCAAGATCCACTACCTCAAAACCTTTGTTTTTTATCTCGATTCTTAGAGCATCGGCTTCTGACCACTGGTTATTCTTCCTGGCGGTTTCTCTTTTTTCTATCAGCGATTTGATATCCTCGGGCACATCCCTCCGCTTCAGCAAACCAAGCACGGAGTCCATCCTTTCAAACGCAGCTTCAAGGGCGTCGCGGTAACCTACACTTATCGATTTTTCCCTTATTCTCTGGTTTGCCAATTCTACTAAACCAAAGAAGCTAACAAGTGCGGAGTGCGTGTCGAAGTCATTCCCTATCGACTCTGAAAATCCGTCAAGCAAGCGGCCTATCTCGCTGGTGTCTGCGTTCTCCTCATTTTCTTTTAGCAAAGGAATCGCACAGAACGATATTGTCGCTCTTTTCAGGGTTTCCGAGTATTTTTTTAACTTGTTTAAATCAAAATCGAGCTTGCTTCTGTAATCTGCATCCAGGACGAGCATCCTGAAAGCAAGCGGGTCAAACCCCATCCCCTCAAGGTCCCTAAGCGTATAGAAGTTATTCATGCTTTTAGACATCTTCTGGCCGTTGACCAGCAGATGCTCAGGGTGCAGCCAGTATCTTACGAATTTTTTGCCGGTATAGGCCTCGCTCTGGGCCATCTCGTTCTCGTGGTGCGGAAAAATTAGATCTACAGCGCCGCTGTGTATATCTATGGTTTCACCCAAATACTTCATGCTCATCGCCGAGCATTCTATGTGCCAGCCAGGCCTCCCTTTGATAAGTCCATGTTCCCAAAACACATCCCCGTCTTCGGGTGACCAAGCTTTCCAGAGCGCGAAATCCGCCGCGTTTTCCTTGCTATACTCATCTTTTTTTATCTTTATCGCCTCTGAGTCTATGACGGCGCCGGACAATTTACCATAATCCTTGAATTTTTTTATGGAATAATAAATCCCGTCTTCCTGCGCGTACGCATAGCCGTCCTTTACTAATTTTTTTATTATTTTGGCCATATCCAGGATATTGTCTGTGGCCCGAGGGTAAAGTTCCGCCGGTTTTATGTTCAGTTTTTTTATGTCTTCCAGAAAGTATTTGGTATAAGTCTCAGTGTAGCTTTTTAGGGTAGAGTTAGTCTCTCTAGAACCCTTTATAGTCTTGTCATCCACGTCGGTTATGTTAACCACCTGTTTCACTTTATACCCATTATACTCCAAAACCCGCCTTGCGATGTCGTAGAAGATGAATGTTCTAAAGTTTCCTATATGGACGAAATCGTAGACTGTCGGCCCGCAGCAGTACATTGTTACCAGGCCAGTTTTTAACGGTTCGAACTTCTCCTTCTTTTTTGAGATAGTGTTATACACATCCATTATTAAACATATACAGAAAAGAATAAAAGCTTAATATCATGTGATAATTAAGAGTATTATGGTCTTGAAGTCGATGGGCAGGTGGTTCGGAGGGATATTCCTTTTCTTCGGGCTTCTGTTTATAATTTACCTCTATTCAGCCACTTCTTCTGGAATACTATCGCCGCAGTTCACACAGAATGCGATAAGCTCAATAATAAACTATTCTACACACTCATCTTCCACTAGCATATTAAACTCTTCGGTTAACAACGCAAACCTAAGCGCAGCGGTCTCTGCGGCGTTATCAAAGATAAGCAATCAGCCAGGCTGCAGTTTTTTGTGCGCAATCTCATCTTCTCTCGACAAAAGCACCGGGATAAACCTCCCACTGTCAAATTCTGACATAGGACTTTTTTCGATATTAGCCGATGTATTCGCAGCAGCGGGCGTAGTTTTGATTTTCCTGTCCTACCGAGGCTATAAGAGATTCCAAGCTACTGGACGAAATACAATAGCCGCGGCAATACTGTCTTTTGTTTCAGTGTACATCCCATTTACTTTTATAATACCGTTTTTGGTTCAGTTCCCAGTTGCGGGGTACACTATAAGAATACCGCCCACTCTTTTTTCCCCGTTTACATCCACTCTTTTAGCTTTTGATATAATATTCGGCGTGGTCGGCGCTGTAATACTCATAATCAGCTTTTTCCTATCTAGGAGAGAAGCGAAATTTGCTCCAAAACCGCCTCAGGACTTAAAACCAAAGGTCGCGCCGTTCAAATGATAAAATCGTTGCGTCGCAATCTCGGCTAAGTCAGCTACCCAAGGCAGTGTTGGATTCTTTTGACAGATACCACACAGAAGCAGTTATCAAAACTATCGACAGGATAACGTAGACACTAAGCCGCCCGACAAAAATACTGTAAAAAACAAGCAGGAACAGGGTTTCCATCTCAGAGAGTATGTAGATTATAGAAGAGTACGGCAATGCATTTTCTCCTCCCCTTACCGATGAGTAGCCGCTGAAGCTTATCATCACGCCGATACTCACAACGATCCCCGCAAGCACGGCCAAGTCAACTCCATTGAAAGACAGGTTGCTATAACCGAATGGCAAAAATAGGAGCATTGCAACAAGTTCGAATAATCCGATATTAACCACGGGGTTCAAAGTAGATTTGCTGCGTAACCCGGTTTCGGTGAGGAGAAAACCCGCGACCCCGTAAAGTACGATTAAAAAGACCGAAATCGCCAAGTCATACGGGTTTATAAGAGAGCCATTCAACCCAAATAGAGAGAGCGATAAGAAGCCGATAGCAGCAAGAGCACCACCAAAAATCAATTTTAACTTCGTAGTTTTATTTATCCTGGCTTTGTTCACAATCAGTTCTAATAATATGAAGACTATGATTGTTGGAGAAATGAAGGAGTAAACCACCACGGAATCTTTGTAGGTAAATATGCTCAGCAATATTGCATTTGCTATTCCGAATACAACTCCAGTAGCCGCCGGGAGTGCTGCAAATTTGAATCTCTCTTTTTTTATAATAAGCAGAAATAACGGCAATATGAACAGGCCCAGGGCCATAAAAAAGGCGACAACGAAGAAATTTCCATTCGCGGATTCCGATATAGACAGAAGAAAAGCCCAGATTGCGTTTGTTAATGAAAGGATTAACCCGACTATTATGACAAAAGACAAGTTGTGCTTTTTCGGAAAGCTCTTAATGTACCTCATAAAACCACTTCAACAGTCCTAATGTGCCAATGTAGATTAGAGATTAAGTATTAATAAGTGTTCTTTTAATTAAAATAGATGGAACAACCACTATACGCAATATTAATTGCGCAAGACCCCAAAATGCGAGAAAACATCCTCAGCGGAAAGAAGCAGATAACTATACGAGAAGGCCGCAGGGGTTATAAAACAGGCCCTGCGATAGTCTGCTCATACTTAGAACCCTGGGCAGTAATGGTCGATATAACTGATGTAAGATATTGCACTCTCGGAGACGTAATGGAAGAGGAGTACAAAGCGGACGGGTTTAACTCACAAGAAGAACTTTTAAGTGGCCTACGTAAATTTTATCCGCAGATAGATTATGCTTCACTGGTAACTGTAGTAAAATGGGCCAACGCAAGAGGCAAATTAGTCGACGATTATAGAGCAAAACAATAATAGCACTTACACAGGCTTTATTTTACATTCCAATCCAATCTCCTTAAAAAGGTGAGCGCGGGAGTCGAACCCGCATACCTATTGACTGTGTCTCCATGATAGATATAGAAACCGTCAAATTTAAAGACCTTAATTTTAGGATAAAGGCGCCTCAGAAAGGTCAGTGTGGCTGCACGTATAGATTATTCTCTGCCGAGCCTTTTGTTTATGGTCCTCTTCAGAAGAAGCGAATTTAGCACGACGCTGACCGAACTCATTCCCATCGCTGCCGCTGCAAGTATTGGCAGGAACGAATATATACCTAAGCCAAAAAGCGGAATGACAGCCCCGCCCGCTATCGGTATCAGGACTGCATTATACCCTATCGCCCAACCTATGTTCTGCTTTACCTTTGAGATAGTCGCACGCCCTATCACATAAATATCATACAACAGCATCATATCATCCTTTAGCAGCACCGCGTCACCGCTCTCTTTTGCTATGTCGCTTCCGCCTCCAAGCGCAACACCGAAGTCCGCCGTCTCTATCGCAGCAGCGTCGTTTATGCCGTCTCCTGCGTACATGACATATAATCCATTCTGCTGGTACGCTTTTATTATGTCCGCCTTCTTCTCAGGTGTTATTTCTACGTGGATATCGGTTATCCCTAAAATATTCCCAACGCGTCTTGCTTCTTCAATTTTGTCGCCGGTCACCATTGCGGTCTTTATGCCAGATTCCTCGAATTTCTTTATAACTTCTTTTGAACTCTCCTTTATCCGATAAGAAAGGGTTACATCACCAAGCCGCTGGCCGTTCACAAAAATGCTCACTCGATTCTTGTCGGAGCCCCTCCTCACTTCGACGCGCTCTCCTTTTATCACCCCGGACACGCCTACACCGGGCTTTTCCTCCTCGTCAGTCACGTCCAGTAAGCTTATGTGTTTTACTTTCGCGAATTCCGTTATCGCCTTCGCTATGGGGTGGTTTGAATACTGCTCTATGGAAGCTGCATAGCTGAGTATAAAGTTCACATTGTAGACTTCGCTGGCTGGTAGCACCCCATTAACATCCGGTTTCGCCTCGGTCAGGGTGCCGGTCTTGTCGAACACCACCATATTCACCTTTGACAACCTGCCCATCGCACTCATGTTTTTCATTAGGATGAACCGACTCGAGGATATATTGGATGATATCAGGAGCGTTATCGGTGTGGCCAGGCCTATTGCGCACGGGCACGCTATGACTATGACGGAAACAAAGGCCAGCACCGTTATCTCGGTCACGACACCACTGCCG
>JAMCRB010000029.1 GCA_023380435.1 Candidatus Parvarchaeota archaeon
AAGGGTCCGCCCTGAACTTCCTTATATCAAGGGTGTTTCCGTGGATTGATATCGGGTAGAGTGTGGCGTTTACACGGTCCCCATTTACAAGCTGTGCGTCCAGAAGGGGCGAAAGAGTGGTTATCTGGCGGCCGACCTTCCTTGCTATCTGCTGGGAGTACGCCTCTATCCTTGCTTCTGTGTCTATCCTTATGCTGGATTCCAGCCATCCGAACTTTATGTGGTAGACCATCACGTTTGTCTTTGAATCGTTGACGACTACCTCCTCTAGATTTGGGTCGGCATCGAGAATCTCAAGTACCCCGAGTCCGAACATCTCATGCAAAAGCGTCGCAGAAAGCTGTACGTAGACTTCATCACTTAATCCGGGGATTATGCCGTGCAGTACTTGGTTCACAAGGTCTATGAATTCTATCTTCAGTTTTTCTGAAAAACTTTGCGATAAATCCTGTATTTTATTCGGGTACTGGCGGATAAGTTCTGCTCTGACTTCTGACAATACAGCTTTTATCCCTTCATCGAGCACTGGAACATCTATCTTGTACTGCATTATGAATTTGCTTGGGTCTTTTATTATTTTTACATCGGATGAAATCCCATCAGAAACGACAGAGTAACTGTCAACTACCTCGGTGGCATCTTCCATATACAATAAAAGGTGCATCTTTATGATTATATAATTATAGTTTACCCATTAAAGGCAACGGATGCTCTACCGTGTTGAGCTACGAGCGCATTGCGCTCGAGGGGATTTGAACCCCCAACCACCCGGTTAAAAGCTTCATCTGCCAGTAATGGGCAATAACACACTTATATCTCCATTGTTATAAATCCTTTTGGTCCGGTGGATTAGCCGTCGGCGGGAAAACTTATCAAGAAAACGTTTTTATACTCAGAAAAACAACTAAAATCATTCTAAATGTTTATGGAATCTACTGGTATGAATAGCGAAGAGGAGAAGTCCCACTTTTTCATAATAAGGGTGACTATCGGAAGGGAGATGCAGGCGATGGAGAGGCTTGAATCGCAGCTTCCGAGGGTCAAGGGGATTTATGCCATAATCAAGCCGTACTCATTGAAGGGGTACATAATAGTCGAAGCTATCTCTTATGACAGTGTCCTGCAGCTGATATACAACATCAAGCACATACGTGGCGTCATGAAGAAGGAGCTGACGGCCGGCGATGCACTAAAATCGATGGAAAGCAAAAAACAGGTCATAAACATAGCCATTGGGGACACAGTAAAAGTGCTTTCCGGTCCTTTCAAAGGCGAGAACGCCACCGTAAAGGCTATAAATAAGGAAAAACAGGAGGTAGCTGTAATGTTTTTGGATTCTGCAGTGCCGATAAGTGTAAATATAAAAATATCGGAAGTCAGCACTGTAAAGAGCGGGAGTGATAGCGAATGAAAAGCACTTTAAAAATAGTAGTCGAAGGAGGAAAGGCCACGCCGGCTCCGCCATTGGGTCCGCAAATCGCTGCTTTAGGGCTTAAGGCCCCAGAGGTAATTAAAAAAATCAACGATGCAACTAAAAAATTCGAGGGCATGAAAATACCGGTCAAAATAGAGGTTGACAAGAAAACGAAAGAATACGCGGTTGAGGCCCTGATGCCACCTGTTTCACAGCTTTTGATAAAAGAGGCCGGGATTGAGAAGGGATTCGGCGACAGAAAAGAAACCGCATCTATAGCTTTTGATAAAGTGAAAGAAATAGCAATAAGCCATTCAAAATACTCTCTTGCAAAAACAGAAAATGGCCTGATAAATGAAGTGCTTGGAAGCTGCTTGAGCCTCGGTTTGAAAGTCGATGGAAAAGACCCGCGTGAATTTATAAAAAAGGGCTGATATGATTTTCGGCCTGGACCAGATAATAAATTTTATAAGCGCCTATAGCTACATAGCGATATTTATACTGATGTTTCTTGAATCTGTTATACTTCCGATACCCAGCGAAGTCGTCCTGCCTTTCACAGGTTTTTTGATTGCGATAAACAAAGTAAACCCTGCCTTTGGATTCGCTGATGCAGTTATAGCTTCTATCTTGGGCAGCCTAGTAGGTTACGCACTTGGTTATTTCTTGGGAATAGACATATTCCTGCGTTACTCTAAAAAAGTAGGTTTTGGGGAGAAAGAATACAAAAATGGGATAGCCTGGATAAAGCATTATGGAGACTACTTCGCGTTTATAACAAAGCTTTTGCCTGCTGTCAGATCTATCGCCAGCATAGTATGCGGCGCGTTCAAGATGGACATCAAGAAATTCACCGCTTATTCATCTGCCGGTATACTGGTGTGGTCCGGTTTCCTTATTTATTTCGGGTACTACCTATCAAGCAACTGGGAATCAATAGCAAGCATCTTTGAGAAATCGGCTGTTTACGTTGCAGGCGCGTTCATTCTGTTCTTTTTATTATACATATTCAGGAAGAAGCTCGCCGGGATCTTCACAAGAAAATGGAAACAATAAATCCAAATGATTTCAGTAAAGTGGATATACGCACCGGCAAAATAATAAAAGTTGAAGACTTCCCAAGGGCCAACAAACCGGCTTATAAATTAACGATTGATTTTGGACCACTTGGAGTTAAAAATAGCAGCGCCCAGATTACGAAGCTGTACAAAAAAGAGGACCTGGTCGGCATGGAAATCCTGGCGGCGGTAAACCTCGGTCAGAAACAGGTGGCTGATTTCATCTCTGAAGTCCTAGTTCTTGGAGTCGACACGGAGGAGGGTGTTGTTCTACTTACAACAGAAAGGGAAGTGGCCCTGGGAAAGAAGATTTCTTAAGTTTATACATCTATAAGCTCAAAAGGCGAAAATCCTGATAAGACATAAAGTTATATCTATAATAATTCCTTATACCTTTGTGTTGGTGAGCTGACAGAGCAGCTATGTATCCGTCTGCAAATGACAAATGCTGTCAAAGCGTTTCCGTAACATAGCTGTCAACGGAGTAGGCGGGTTCGACTCCCGCGCTCACCT
>JAMCRB010000030.1:0-3978 GCA_023380435.1 Candidatus Parvarchaeota archaeon
CCGTAAGATTTAGAAAAGCGGGACTCCTACCGTTGTGCCGTTTATTGTTGTTACTCCGAATATGTAAAGGCCTGTATGCCCGACGGTTTGCGCGTTGACTTTTCCAACCGCAAAGACAAGTAAAAGTCCGAAAATTACCAATAACAGCGTGGTTTTCTTTGACATAGCGTTTTGAGTATGGCTAAATTTATATACCTTTGCTATCGTCGAAACCCTGTGATTCGAGCTTTGACTTAAAGGACTCCAGGGCTTCTATCAGCAAAGGCAACTCATCAAAATTCACGGAGAGACTCGTCTTTATCCTTTCCTGTGACTTTCCGTCCACTTCCGTCGTGTATCCCTTTTTTATGCTGATGAAAGTTATCTCCTTATCTCCCTCTTTGCCTTTGGTAAGGTTTATCTTTATGAAGTTTTTAGAGCCTTCTCTGGTTATCTTTTCAGACGGCTCCGGGACATCTTTAAATTCCATAATTGAGATTGTTTTTTATCGCTTATAAATGTTATAGGTTGAAAGGTCGCTCTTTGATTACTGCGCCCGGTCACTTGAAGATTTTCCTGGCTTTTTCTATGTCCTGCTTCGTCTTTATCCGCATCCACTGCCCATTATAAGTATACCCGAAAAGGTTTCCTTCCTTTGCTATCAATGGAAGCATGTCCTGCCTTATGTCCCACTCCATGTCCCCTGGCGGTATGTATTTGTAAACGTCACGCTCGAGTGCTATTATTGTCGTAGGCACGAGCTTTGAAATTATTGGCGATTTCAGTCTTTCATATGAAACCACTTTGTTGCCTTTTAATACAAGCTTGTCATTCACTGATTCCGCCGCCGACCCGGATACAGATATGGCTATCGAAGCTACGCTATTGTTTGATATATGGTATTTTATCATGTCTTTAAGGTCTATATCGAACATTGCATCACCCGGTAAGAAGAGAGTCGTGGATCCTATGTATTTTCTGACGCGTTCAAGTGCCTTGGCGCTCCCTTTAAGGTTGTTGTCATCAACATATTTAACGTCTATCCCATACCCCTCCCCATTCTTGAGCAGTGGAAATATCTTTTTAAGGAGATTCGTGTTACCTGATATGAAAACGCTCCTAAAATTGTTGCTTCTTAGATTTGACAGGGTCCTTTCGATTAGCGTGGATTCTCCTATTTTTACGAGAGGCCTGTAAGTGTCCGTGCCCTGGATAGTGAAATCTCCACCACAAAGGATGATGGCAGTGTGCTGCCTCTCAAAAAATTTCCTTATTATGTCTTCTACCGCTTCGCTTTTTGATTTGTAGTATATGTTATCCACTATCGAATCGAGCCTCGCCAATACATCTGATTCTATAGTGAAGGAGGCCCTTGACTTCATAATATTAGTATGAACTGACTGAATATTTAAGCGTAAATTTTGCTGCAATACCGGATAGACTCCAATTTTTAGCGATTTCATTGGAGGCTGTAATCGGGTGATGCAGCAGATTCACATAAAAGAAAAATATTTAAATAGTACAAACATCAGTAATCTATAATAAAAGAGGTAGTCCTATAAGATTATTTTTATGGAACAAGTTAAAACAGGTACAACAACTTTAGGATTGATTTACAAAGACGGCGTAGTCTTGGCTGCGGATAGAAGAGCCACCGCTGGTCATATGGTAGCCAATAAAACCGCCGAGAAAGTTATGCCGATAAGCGACAACATAGGCATAACCACTGCGGGGATGGTAGCCGATCTGCAGGCACTTACCAGAATAATGCGATCTGAGATATCCTTGCACAGCATAAGGTCCGGGGGCAAGATGAAGACAAAGGCGGCAGTCGGACTTCTGTCAACTATACTGTTTAATAAGCGTCTTTCTATGAACATCCTTTACGGAGAATTCATAGTCGGTGGATACGATACGAAACCGGAGCTTTATTCTATAGACGAAGCGGGCGGACAGGGCACTGACCAGTTTACAGTAACTGGAAGCGGCGGAGTTTTCGCTTTGGGAGTCCTGGAGGCCGATTACAAGCCTAACATGACCGAAGAGGAGGCTGTGAAACTGGCTTACAAGGCTATAAGCTCTTCTCTTAGAAGGGATGTTTACACCGGCGAGGGAATAGACATAGCTGTTATAAACAAGAAAGGATTCAAGAAACTAACGGATGAGGAAACCAGCAAAATAATAAGCAAGTAGACTCTTCCATTATTTCAAGGATTTTTGTGGACATAAAAAAAGACATATCTGATTTTATAGGCGATACTTCTCTGATAGAGGACATAAACTTTGAGATTTCCAACGCTATAATATACACTAAGAACAGAAAATTTTTCCTTGAGTCGTTTGAGACAATAAGAGAGCTTGTAAGGAAGGAGAAAAAGCGTATAGAGGTCCGGCTAGACCCCGACCTGTTGATGGACGAAAAAGAGGCGGAGAAAACCATAAAAAAGCTTGCGCCGGACGACGCTGACATAAAAGAGATGTGGTTCGACAGGGACAGGAGCATAGTCTCCATAGAAGCAGTGAGACCGGAGATATTTAACCTGGACAACAAGCGCGGAATAAACGAGATAAAGGAGGCGACGGGTTGGTCTGTGTCGCTGTCAAGGTACCCTCTGATAAAATCAGACATAGTGAAAGCGGTAAGATCGATGCTTTATGAAAATTCAAAATTCAGGAGAAAATTGCTGAACTCCATAGGCGAAAAAATATATAGTTCTAAGTTCGAAGTAGACGACAGGTATTGGGTGAGGATCAGTGCACTCGGAGCATTCAGGCAGGTAGGCAGGTCGGCTGTCCTGGTACAGACGCCGATCAGCTCTGTCCTGCTTGACGCAGGGGTAGATGTCAGCAATCCAAAAGAGCCTGTACCGAGGATAGACGCTCCGGAATTCGATATATCAAAACTTGATGCCGTCGTTATAACGCACAGCCACCTTGACCACTGCGGTTTTCTGCCTGCACTTTACAAATACGGTTATAAAGGCCCGGTCTATTCCACTGCGCCGACAAGGGACGTAATGACGCTTTTACACCTAGATTATATATCGCTTTCAAGCAGGATGAATTCAAAACTGATGTTCGACATAGACGATGTAAAGACGATGCTGAAGTATTCAATAGCTCTGCCGTTCCATGAAGTTACCGATATAACACCGGACATAAGGATAACCCTGCATAATGCCGGGCACATACTAGGTTCTTCTATGATTCACATGAATATAGGAAATGGTTTCCATAATCTGCTCTATACCGGCGATTTCAAGTATGCTAACTCCAAGACTCTTGACAGGGCGGAGACGATCTTCGACCGTGTCGAAACGCTAATAATGGAAAGTACATACGGCGGAGATTCGGACCAGCAGCCAACCAGAAAGGAAACGGAGGAATTTTTCTTGGACATAGTCAAAAAGACGCTGTCAAACGGCGGCAAAGTCCTGGTGCCAGTACTCGGGGTCGGCAGGGCCCAGGAATTGATGTTGCTGCTTGAGGAGTGGCAGAGATACGGTATCCTCCCCGAAGTACCTGTAGTGGTAGATGGGATGCTGTGGGATGTCACGGCGATATACACTGTCTATCCCGAATTCATGAACATCGATACTAGGAAGAGGATAATCGATTACAATAACAACCCGTTCCTATCACCAAGCTTCAAACACACTGTGAGCGAGGAAGAGAGGCAGCAGGTGCTGTCGTCGGGACCTGTGATAATCCTTGCGACTTCCGGTATGTTGAACGGTGGCCCTGCAGTGACTTACTTTGCCAACATGTGCGAAGACCAGAAAAATGCGGTTGTACTGGTGTCTTACCAGGGTAATGGTACTCTTGGAAGGACACTACAGAACGGCGGGAGGGAAGTCGACATAGAACTCAATGGAAAACTCCGGCACTTCAGTGTGAACTGCCCCGTCTACTCTATAGAAGGTCTTTCGGGCCATTCTGACAGAACCCAGCTTGAGAGATATGTCAATGACATAAGGCCAAGGCCGAAAAGGATAGTCA
>JAMCRB010000030.1:4372-10630 GCA_023380435.1 Candidatus Parvarchaeota archaeon
AATTTGTTTTTGGGCTTCGGCCCATTGATTTTTTTATAGAATGGCCTTATAAAAACATTTTTATGCACCTGCTGCGATTATAGGAGATGTCTGGGAAAGCAATCGTTGTTGGGCTTACGGCGCTCCCGAGCGGAGGGAAAGATTACACGGCCGATATATTAGTCAAGAAATATCATTTTTATAAAGTGTCGCCAGGTGAAGTTATAAGAGAGAAGATTAGAGATATGGGCATAAAATCGTTCGACCGTAAAGCGCAGCAGGACCTTCAGGATAAACTCAGAAAAAAATACGGAAAATATTACGTGATGGAGCTGTGCTACCAGAAAATCAGGAAAAGCGGCAAAAAAAGGATAGTAATACCGGGCATCAGATTTCCTTTTGACATAAGCTTCTACAAGAAAAAATATGACGGCAGGTTCATAAACATCTATATAGACGCTCCCGTGAAAATAAGGTACCGGAGGGCTGTGAAACGGCAAAGAGAAGATGCTCCGAAGAGCTACGCCCAGTTCCTCAAGGAGGACGAACGCGAGAGAATGATGTTCAAGCTTGAAAAGACCAAGGATCTGTCTGATATCCGCATAAATAACAGCGTGGATAACTCAAACGACCTTAAAAAAGATATAGAGGTTGTTATGAGCTACTTGTTATCGAATACTGCATCTTCTATCTCCAGATAGTGTTTGCTGCCCTCGCTGATTTTCCTTGATTTCACTATTTTTATGCTTCCTTTGAAGCTTGGACCGTCGAGAACTGCTGTTTCGGCTTCCCCGCCCTCGAATCCCAGATGGAACCGGTACTTCCTGCTCAAATCCGATAGCTCCGCTAGGCTTTCCCTGGTTATCTCTCTCCCAAGCCACTCTTCTCCAAGGCCGTCTGCGGATACGGATATTATCACGGCCTTGAAGCCTTGGGATATAAAATCGCTTAGGTATCTACTTACGTCTACGTGCCAAAGAGGGGTTATTGAGGCAAGCCCGGCTGATTCGAGTATGGCGGATATCCTGCTCCGCTGGTACTCGCTCGCGATGGCTCCGCTCACCACTCCCTCTAGCTGATACTTATCCCTCATCTTGAGTATGAAATCTTTCAGGTCAGACAGCTCTTCCTCCTTCCTGCCCTCTGTGGAAAAGACCTCGAGCGGCAGATTCAGCGCTCTGGCCTGAAGATGCAGAAGCTTCGACCCCACGGTATGGAACATGTATGAATCTTTGTTCCCTGAATTCGCATTGATTAGGCAGACGGGTTTATTCTCCTTAGAAGCAAGGTATAGCGAGTATGTCGAATCCTTGCCTCCGGTAAAAAGTGCTCCTATTCTCATTTTATAACTATCATATGACACAATTTAAAATTATTAATCCACTGATTTCCATAGATTATCATGGAGAACTACATGCTGGAGGACGAAAAGGCTACTATCTCCATAAAGCCTTCAATCCTTGGGGAACACAGCTTTTGGCTGGGGGTCTCATTGTTGATTCTTTCAGTCGTTGTTTTTGTATTGATGAGTCTACTGTTTCCGAAGTATGACCTGTCCTTTTCCACACTTTTATCATATGTCGGAGTTAATGGGAGTTTCCTTCTGGGTGATCTGCCGTTCATATCCACTATACTTGAGATAATAGCCGTGCTTTACATAATATACGCCGAATTTACTGTTTATTTCAAGCATTACATGGTCACGAACTACAGGGTAATACTCAGGAAGGGAATAATAGCAAAAGATACGAACATAATACTACCCGCAAAGATAAGCGACGTATCGGTCGACATAAATATAATAGAGAGAATCTTAAAACTTGGAAAGATAGTGATAAGGCCTGAAGAGACTTCACGGCCGAAGATAACGCTTTTCGGAGTCAGAGACCCGTATAAATTTCAGGAAGCCGTGCTTAAGCTGATAGACCAGAAGACATACCAAAAATCTGATGGAACAAATAAAGCTTGAAAATTCACTCGGATTCTTTCTGTCGTCAATAGCGACGCTGGGCATAGGAGTGATGCTGCTAGAGATGACGAAGTCAACGCTTATTTCTCTGTATCCCTTCTCATTTATACTCGTGTTTTTCCTTTCCGGACTCGGAGTCAGAAGTATAGCATGGAGAAGGTCATACAAAGATCATGAAGGCTTATGGTACCTGGTATCTTTTATTGCCGTGCCGGTATTTGGCGTCGTTTTATTGATACTATTCTTCCTTTTCGCTTCACAGCAGCTTATTCTATTCTCTCCAAGTCATTACTCGGGTACCACACTACTTATCTATGTGGCAGCCGTTTGGACCGTTTACTCTCTGATAGAATTCAAAAACCTTTTTACCTCTTTCAGCGGAATCTTCAAAAAGCTTATAGGAATACAGCTAGCGGCGATAATTTTCATGGATGCTTCCCTAATCGCTATAGGAAGTATTTCCAGTTACGTGCTGCCCCTGGCTTTTTTCCTGCTTGCCGTATCGACTGCGGTAATCGGGCTCTCATTTCTTAAAGCGGAAGCGCCTAAAAATAGCATAAAAGAAAGAAAACTTGTCCAGTAACATAGAAACGATACTAAGGACTAGCCAGAATGTGATCACGCGCCCAGATTATCGGTGCTTGTCTTACTTATAAGAAAAGGCCTAAACCAAACAATACAACGGCTACCACGAACAGCAACACTTCGCCTATAAAGAGATAAAGCGCCATACTCGACAAGTATTTGTCCTTGTCTTTTTCCACGAAGTAAATTATTAAATCACCAAGCCAGCCTAATATAAAAAGAACTCCAAAGACCCTGTCCTTGTCATTTTTGCTGACCAGGGAATATATCAAAGCAATAAACTGCCCTATACCTATAAGACCAAGTAAAATCCATGCTGCACTTGCTTTTTTGCTTGTATCCCAAACCATGTTAATATACAGTTTTTATAGTATATATAAGTATTAGATTTAGAAGAACTGCAGCGAATGGTTGCTTAAAATCAATGTAAAAATATACAGAACTTAAGGCTGTTTAACTACTTATCCCGTATACTGTTCCAGTAGCTCTACCTGTCTGTGCACCCTGGCTGTTTGTGTATTCATAATTCACAGTTACGGACGCACTGTAGGGCACACCACTAGTCCTACAAGCATCGTTAAACACGACCTTTACCACAGATCCACTTTTAACATAAGTACCTGACGGATTAATGTTAGAATAACCTCCAGTTGACGAGGCTAGCCCAGTCGCCGAGGTTATAGAAGGATTAGTTATTTCTACAGGTGCCCCGCCCGGTGTACTAACAACCGTAAATACTATTTCCAAACCATTGGCTGTGCAGTTGGATGAAGTTGCGAGGAAAGGAGCAAATCCAGTCGCTCCACTACCAATAGATGAGATGATAGGCGGGGTGAAAAGACCGAGCGAAAAAATGAGGACAGATACGACTAAAATAACTATCTCTCCTATGAATAGATAGAGCGCCATGCTTGACAGGTATTTATCCCTGTCTTTTTCCACGAAATAAATTATTAAATCTCCAAGCAAACCCAGTATAAAAAGAACTCCAAAGAATCGGTCTTTATCCTTTTTGCTGACCAGGGAATATATCAAAGCGATAAGCTGGCCTATGCCGATTAATCCCAATAATATCCATATCTTACTGGCTTTTTTGCTCGTGTCCCAAACCATGTTAATATACAGTTTTTATGGTATATATATATTCGATGCAGAAGGGGGGATTTGAACCCCCGAAGGCCTAAGCCACTGGCCCCTGAAGCCAGCACGTTTAACCGGGCTTCGCTACCTCTGCTTTTACAATATTACTATGCTCTTTACAATAAAAAGCAATCGATTTACTTACTAACTTCAAAAAAGGAATCAGTGAAATTATTTAAGTGATGAGTGTATTCTATAAGCATGGCAAAAAAATCATCAAAGAAGAAAAAGAGGAAGTAATCTTTGCAGATCGGGATTGAAAAATCCTGATTTGTTTGGACGCTTCTTCTATCAGAGCTCGCATGAGCACTGATAATCAACATCAATTGAGATTATTTTTTTATTTTTTCTCTTTTTTAGGTTCATTTTTATCTATACTGCATGCTTAAATCCGCTCTATTTCCAAAAATAAGAAGATATAAATACGATAAACTTTAGACTTTAGAATTACTGAGGTTTTAAAATGCCAGAAAAAGAATCTTTGACGGATAAGGTAGTGCGATTGATGAGCCAGCAGGCCCGCATAAGGAACATAGGCGTGATAGCTCATGTTGATCACGGGAAAACTACGACCTGCGACACTCTTTTGGCCGGCTGCGGGATGCTTTCCGAGGAGAAAGCAGGCAAGCAGCTTTACCTGGATTCTGAAAAGGTAGAGCAGGAACGCCAGATGACGGTCAAATCATCCAACGTCAACATGGTTTATGAGCTCAAGGAAAACGATGAATATCTTATAAATTTGATAGACACTCCGGGACACGTTGACTTTGGAGGACACGTCACAAGAGCGGTAAGGGCGATAGACGGCGCAATCGTAGTGATGGATTCGGTGGAGGGCGTGATGCCCCAGACAGAGATGGTTTTAAAGCAGGCCCTTAGAGATAAAGTTAAGCCTATACTCTACATTAACAAAATAGACAGACTGATCAGCGAGATGCGCTACAGCCCCGAGGAGATGCAGAACCACTTAGTTAAATTAATAACGCAGATAAACTCTTTCATAAAAGACCTGGCACCGGAAGAGCTCAAGCAAAAATGGCAGGTAAACGTACAGGACAATACCGTAGCGTTTGGAGCTTCGCGTGAGAACTGGGCGCTTTCTTTCAAAAGAATGAAAGAGACCGGCCTTTCTTTCAAGGATGTATACGACGCCTATACTTCCGGAGACAAAGAAAAGGTGAAGGAGCTCTCAAAGAAAAGCCCAGTCCATAAGGTGTTGCTGGACATGGTTATAGAGCACCTGCCGAGCCCATTGGAGGCGCAGAAATACCGTGTGCCTATCGTATGGCACGGAGAGCTGGAAAGCGATGTGGGCAAATCTCTTCTAGCATGCAATCCTGATGGACCGCTGATGATATCCGTCACGAACATAGAAATAGACCCGCAGGCGGGGGAAATAGCAGTTGGTAGGATATTCTCGGGTAAAGTATCAAAAGGCCAGGATGTTTTTCTTGTTAACAACAAGCAGGTCAATAAGATCCAGCAGATCTACATATGGAAAGGCCCGCAAAGGTTCCAGGTTGACAGTGCGATATCTGGAAACCAGATAGGTATGGCCGGACTGAAGAACATAACCTCTGGAGAGACTCTTTCTTCCCTGCAGGAAGTCACGCCGTTTGAACCTGTGAAGCACGCGCTGCAGCCGGTTGTTGTGAAAGCTATAGAACCTAAGAATCCAAAAGACCTTCCAAAGCTGATCCAGGCGCTCAAAGAGCTTGCCATCTATGATATAACGCTTAAAGTATCAATAAACCACGAGACTGGGGAGAATCTCATTGCAGGCCTGGGTACTCTCCACCTCGAGATAGTCGAGGACAAACTGAGAAGAACATACGGCTTAGAGATAGTCGGCTCGCAGCCGATTGTCGTCTACAAGGAAAGCATCGCGGCCAGAGGACAGACGGTCGAGGGCAAGTCCCCGAATAAGCACAATAGGTTCTACCTGCATGCTGAACCTCTAAGTCCTGAACTCATAGAAACCATCAACAGCGAAGACATACCTACCGGAACGATAAAAACGTTGAATGCGGATGCGCTCAAAAAGCTTATGGACGCCGGCATGGAAAGGGAGGAGGCAAAAAGGATATCTGCGATTTACGGCGATAATATGTTCGTAGATGCGACCAGGGGAATAATACACATAGGCGAGATAATCGACATGTGCATAGAATCGTTCAATGAGGTTATGAAAGCGGGCCCGCAGGCCAAGGAAGAAGTCAGAGGCGTAAAAATCGTCTTTGAAGATACGGTATTGCACGAAGACGCGATACACCGCGGACCTGCACAAGTCATACCGGCGGTCAGGGATGCCATAAAAGATGCGATAATGAACGCCAACCCCATCATGCTTGAGCCCATACAGATGATAAGGGTCGACCTTCCGATGGCGAACCTGAGCACGATAAGCGCTCTTATACAATCAAAGCGCGGAGTCCTTGACAACGTCAAAGAGGAAGGGGACAAAGCAGTCTTGATGGCCGAAATACCGGTCTCTGCGTCATTCAATTTTACAAACGAACTGAGGTCCGGTACCGAAGGAAGAGGCTCCTGGTCTCTTGCGGGCGAGACGTTCAGGAAGCTGCCTA
>JAMCRB010000031.1 GCA_023380435.1 Candidatus Parvarchaeota archaeon
CACCATCGGTTATGTGCATAACGTAAACATCTTCGTTCTTGTAATCTATTTTTTTCATATAATTGAGGGTCGTGTTATAACTCGTACCGTTAAGCATGGATTCTAAAACGCTGTATGCAGGAGTAAAGGCAGTGGCCCCCTCCTCTACGGCAGTGAAAAACTCCAACTCTGACACCTCAGAAGCAGCGCTATTGTGAAGGATGTATATGTGGGTTATGTTGTCTTTATACGCTTCCCTTAGGCCGGCGTCCACGTAAAGAGCCAGCAAGTAAGACAGGTCTTTCTTTTCATCCATGGATGAACTTATATCTTTTATGATCACAAAATACGCGCTGCTCGTGTATGAGTACTTATCTATACTTATGTTATATCGTTTGTCTTCTTCCCGGACGTCAATCTTAAATTTCCCTTTGTATTCTCCAGTGGCTATCTGCCTTTCAAGCATCGCTTTTATAGTTTCTTCCTGGTTTTCATCCGATCCGGTCTCACTTATAGCGTATTCCAGCGTCGTTTTTCTTTTCCTTCCACGTTTAGTGAACTCAAGGTCCCAGTCCTTTTCGAGGTTCATTATCGTGCGCCGGTCTATTTCATATTTTATAGGATCGTCTCCTGCGCCCTGCTGCCCACCGCCTTCATCGACATGATCAATGCCGTAGGTTATAGTAGGGTTTTCCTTAAGTTTTATCCTTTTAACGACCTTTCCACCGTTAAGTATGTCCCTTAATTCCGCCCAGCTTACGTCGAGATCATCCTCTTCCTTTATTTTTCTATGGTACTTAACATCCGCATCCGAAAGGTCAGTCGTCATATATTTTCCTCGTATGGTGTATTTTCATCGCGTCCTCGAAGCAACGATCCCAATATCCAAAATTCTTTGTTGTGTAATCTTTAAGGTATTTTCTCAGGTCTGATGCATCATGAGTATTGTATAATACATCGCCTTTTGCAAGTCCGGGGAGTATTATCGGCTTATCCGGCTCGAACCGTGCTGAATTTTCAAAATAAAGGAATTTTAGATACTCATCAAACTTTATCCTGCCAGATCCGTTGTTTGGAAAAGTCCTCCTCGCATACGTTTGTATGGCCTCTTTGTTTTCGATTCTCTTCAAGTCAACATATTTTGATATTGTTTCTCTGGCTGAGCTTAGTTCTGATACCTCTACTGCATTTGGCTTGATTGCTTCTAATGGGTTAAGCAATGAGTTTATGCCCTCCTCTATTACTCTAACGTAATATTCAAACGGCTTATCCTCCTTTTTCATCAGGAAAGACAGTATTCCAATATCAAGAGTACCGCGTATATCTGATACTATTAAGTCGTTTATGTAATTTTTCTTCTCGGCGGTTATCCCGTATATAGGATCGAGCTCCAAAAGATTTATATAACCCCCAAAATCAGAAAAACTGAGCTGCGTTTTTTCGCCGTCTTTGAGCAGGCTGTAAATACCGCGTGCTGACACACCGACCGACCACCCGCTTTTGTATTGGTCTCTGTCAATTATTATCTCAAATGCTTTTTTCTTTACTAAGTCGTCTAACTTTGCCGTTTGTGTCTTCTCATCAACATTTACAAATTCAAGAAGCTCTGTTGTGGGGTAAAAATCGCTTTTTAGAGATTTACCGGAGTCATATATATCCAAAAGAGAAAGCATCGAGTAAACTTCTTTATTATTAGCGGATACCATAGAGTCGTTTACCCTGGACAGCACGTTAAGAATCGAAATGTATCTCAGAGCATTCGGAAACATCTTTTCAAAGGGTATTTTAAGCAAATTGTATATCTTTTCTTCTTCGCTAAACGATAAGTTTCTGCGGATATCCACGCGTATTAAACGCTCGCGAAGCGGTTCTGAAAACGTGTCTTCCTCATCGTTGCCGGCGCTGAAGAACTGTTCATTCCCATGTATAACCCCCAACATATCAAGAGGAAGGCGATTGCCCTCGAGATCGGTAAGATTGTTATCGTACAGATTTGACAGGAACTGATATGTCCTTTTGCTTACACCGCTTAAAATGTCCGTCCTGTCTGCCGTTATAAGCAGTATTCCTCGGTTAGCGTTGTTAGCGATCTTATAGAAGTTATCGGGGAGCTTCTTGTCGTTTAATTCCATGTTTATCTCGCTTGGAAAAACCCTGCTGAAGCCCAAGTTATTGTCGGAGAGGAAAATTCGCTGATCTTGGCGATCTTTTAACATTTTTTCAAGGTTCTTTGTGCAGCTTTCACAGAGGTATCTCGGCCTTCTCCTTTCCGTCCTCTGATAACCTTTGTCTGGGAGTTCTATCTCAAATGGCAATGCATCACTTAGTATATCAAACGGGTTCTCCTTGTGCGGGCATTCTACTCCATTTATATTGAGAGTATACAGCGGGCTGTCGTTCTTTATGGCCTCGTAATAAGAGCGATTAAGGAAGTTTATAAGTTCGCTTTTTCCGCTGCCGCTCGGGCCTATCAACAACACCAGAGGTACGTATCCATTTTCGGACAGTATCTTTGCCTTAAAAATGGCGCTTAAAAGGTTTTCTTTCACGTCCCTTATGCCATACACATAATTGTCCACGTTGGAAGTAAAGACATTATTTTTTTTTAATTGGTCGTATAAAACACCGCTTACGGTCGTCTCTTTCGTCCTCAGAAGGTCAGATAAATTGCCTTTCATGGAAGTCAACCACGCTTCTTCGCTAGGGCGTAGGCAACATTGGCACACTCATCGCAGTACCCTAATTTTTTCAAGTTCTGTATTATCGAATCTTTGTCTAAGCCTATCTTTAGCTCGGGTGTTTTCGAATTTAAGAGGTACTGCGAAACGGCCTCAGAAAAACCGGTGTAATCATCCAACAAAGAGCTCCCGACCGATTTTATGAGCGACCTCGACACTGTCCCGGTCCTTCTAAATTCGATGTTGTTCCTTATCAAGTTGTAAACTGTTGTGCGCAGAACGTCTGAGTTAATCCCTTTCGCCAGCCCTTCGATGTCTTCAACGAATTTTTTGTCAACACTCTCGACTATATCCTCCAGCTGGTATTTTGTATGGCCTTGTTTCAAGTGGTAAACATTCATGACGTATCTTTCGATGGTTTTTGTGTAAGCCTCACTTTCGAACATGGCCTTGTTCAGGTCGAGAGTGAGGTTCTTTATGTATTCAGAGTATGCATCCGATATTATAGTATTGCCTTTGCCGTTTTCAGCAAAAGAAAGACGGGTTTTTGTCTCCGGGGACAGGTCCTCTAACGTATTTACGAAGTCCTTTAAGTAGACCGTTTCATCGCCCTCAACGCTTAAGATAGACGCCAGGCAAATCTTGTTTTCTCTGTTCCTCTGCACAGAGCTCGCGTATTCAAAAAGCTTTGTCGGTGCTTCCATCATGTCATTGTAACTGAATGAGAGTTTCATTCCTTCCTCTCTTTCAAGTATTGTCTTTTCATCTGCTTCTCTTCGCAAGTCTTCTATTGTTACACCGGCGTCGTCTTCTTTGCCCTCTACCTTATTGTAGATCTTGCCGTCTACACCGTCGTAGATGTCTGCCTTTCGTTTTAATGGAACCCC
>JAMCRB010000032.1 GCA_023380435.1 Candidatus Parvarchaeota archaeon
TAAACCTTAAAACCAGCAGGTCTAAACCAGAGAAATATAATGGTATTTGTCCTGGGAAAAGTTCAGGGCCTTCAATTCATCTTTATCTTGACTAAAGCATGATGTCTTGTACCCTATCTTTATGTTTCTTCCGGACACGCTTACATTCCTTTTGCTCGTGCCTATGGAAACAAAGGCTTCCTCTGCCCCTTCATCGCCAGCTACCAAATACTGACAGCCCATCTTTTCAGCAAAGAAAAAAGAAGCCGCGAGAGCAACTTTGAAAGCACCTGGCTCTTCTTCAGCCCAGCTGTCAATGAAATGTCTGTAATCCTTGCCCTCGATGTTGTCGATAAAAAGATATATTCTGTTGTTTCTGTCTCTGCCTATGAAGCTCCTTCCGAATACAACTGGCGTCTTTCCTTTCTTTACGCAGAAAATTATGGTTCCGCCGCTCTCTTTTATATCATTTAAGTACCTCTTTGGAAACTCATCCAGCTCACTCCCAGACCAGCAAATACCAACTTTACTGGCCCATTTAGACATCTTTTTTATGGAATCGTTCTGTGAAAACACCTCCAGCGCGTATCCATCAGTATTTGATTTTAGAATATAGAGGAGCTCAGATAACTTTTCTACCTCTTTAGGTTGAAGCAGATAGTCTTTTGGATCGTTTTCATTATCTTTGATGTACTGGATTCTGCTCTGGATGTTGTTTATCCTATCTGCTCTATCTGGTTCTGATATTTTTACTCTGTTGTTAAGTATGTCTTCGAGCTTTGATTTTAGAGTATATATGACCTTGGATAGCCTTTCTTTTTGTTTCAGTTGACTTAAGTAATCATTCGGGTCGTTTTCATTATCTTTGATGTACTGGATTCTGCTCTGGATGCTGTTTATCTTATCCGTCCTTTCCCGTTTTGATATTTTTATCCTGTTATCAAGTATGTCTTCGAGCTCCACTTTTGGATATTTTTTGAGGAAATTAACCACCTTTTCTACATAGCTATCATTGAATTCCGTTTCAACGGATTCGACCATTTTGCCGTACTTCACCGAAAAATTAGAATCTCTAGTGCTAACTCCGTTGGTATCGTAAAAAGGCAAGATGCCATTATAGCGCCCGGTCATAGACTTGCAATAACCTCTTTTTGTCAGTTTATACTACACATCTCTACAATTTAAATACACATTCCATTCATGAGTACCCGACTATTGTTTTTTAGTGGATATCTGATATGAATCGACAACGTATCTTGTGATTATTACCTCTCTCTGGCCCAGTTTTTTTGCCAATGCCCTTATGGATGATAGAAGTTTCTGATTTTGATGCAGCTTAAGGTCTTTATCATACCTCTCTATGACAAAACTTTCCTTGCTTTTCTTCTCCCAGAAGCCCTTTGTCTTATAGATTGTGTACCCGGACGGAAACTGACTGTTAGCCCAGTCATACAGGGTCTTAAGGTCCTCTTTTTCCCTGTCCGGTTTACCGGAAGTTTCTATGTGTATTTTTATCGCAGCCATTCTCATAGCCTAAATAAGCGCCTTAACGTATTTATACCAAGTCCTCATTAATTAAATATGTTTTTTACGGTAATATAATATGGAAGACGACAAGAAGGCCAAAAACAATAAATATGTTAATAAGATAATAAGGCCGCAAAACGATGATAATGGCGATTCAGAGCCAGTTTCACAACCAAAACAGGCCAGTCCGCAACCGCAACAGGAATCAAAACCGGCGGTTAAAACTGAACAGCCAGAGAAACAAGAAATTAAACCAAATCCTCCCGCTGAGCCGCCAGCGCAGCCGCATCCTGCACCAAAACCATCGGAAGCCGGGCCAGACGACGAGCTGGAGCGCCTCAAGAAAGAGAACGAGAGGCTTAAGGAGATGCAAAGACTGAGGGATGAGAATGAAAAACTTGGTGCCGGTCACACAGCTGGAGCAAAAATCGCTAAGAAATCGTTTCTGATGAAGAAGAACAAATTTCTAAAAATAAACAACATATTTTTTATAGTTATAATAGCGATCATAATCGTGGCGGCTTATTTTGTTTTTATAAACCATTTCATTACATCGAGCGGGATAAGATTCCCTGTTCCTTACAGTGCAACATCGTCGGCTGATTTCTACCCCGGACCGATAGGTCAGCAGATGGCCCCGAGTTTTGTCTCTACTCTGTCTAGCTTAGGCCCGCAGCTGGCTACGGTAGGTTCTGAGGAAGTGAGTGGAAAATTACAACTCGTGCCGGCGGAGACAGCACAAACTAGCTCCAGTCACCAACCTAACCCGGCTTTCTCCGCACTTTCTTTTGACAATAACTATGCCCTTATCCCGATACCACCAAATGAAACTATTCCAAAGCTCACATCGGACGGCAAACCGACGGTGGTATATATTGGCGGGCAAGGATGTCCATTCTGCGCCCAAGAGAGATACGTGCTTTTTATCGCGTTGTCAAGGTTCGGCAATTTCAGCAAAGTATTCTATGATAGATCTGCACTTAATGATGTAAACGGTTTATCAGATTTTACTTTTCCTACGTTCTCCTTTAATTACTCGTCAGCCGTAGCTAAAGATGCCTTTTCACTTGCTCCTATAACTTCTGGTGGTCAGACTGTCGCTCCAGGTGGAGACCGATCCCCAACGCCCCTCTTTTATGGCGCATATTACAACTCAAGCTACATAAACTTCGTTTCATTTGACGAAGCCGGATCGGCCTTCCTTGTTAATCTTAGCGGTATTGATGCATTAAATCCAGCGGTTTACAATGATATAATAAAACCATCAGGTATACTGAACGGTTCAACAGACGGCTTTAATATTTTGGATTTTGAATTTGGAGGCGTGCCATTCTTTGACATAAACAACCAATATCTGTTTGATGGTGCGACCAACAACGCAAATTTGGCCTTTTCTAACTCTTCTTTGATGCAGACTACGCATTCAGAAGTTCTGACAATGCTACAAAATCCGGATCCAGGGACTTGGGGCCAGAGTATATTGGGCGCTGCGAACATCCTTACGGCGCAGATTTGTCTTACACTAAACAACACTGCCCCGGTGTGCAGTCTGTCTTATATCTCTGGACTTGAAAAGCTGGTAAACTAGAAACTATTTATATAAAATAGTTTCATATCAATTAATGCCAAGAAAAGACCTCCTCAGCCTGCTAAACGAGGGGTGCATTACGGATTCCGACAGAGTGCTTCTGCCTTTATTGGAAAAAAATCAAAATCTCACGCTTCTTCAATCAAAAGA